>JAMOMO010000309.1 GCA_027067035.1 Desulfobulbaceae bacterium | reverse complement strand
AGCGGGGAAATTTCCGCGCGGATCTTTTCTGGAGACTCAACGTGGTTCCCATAACAGTCCCCAGCCTCCATGAAAGGCTCTCCGACATTCCCCTTCTTGTGGCAGATCTCATGAAAGGACTTGCCAGGCGGGGTCTTGGGAAAAAAACATTTTCAGAAGAGGCCCTGAAGGGTATGATGCAGCACTCGTGGCCGGGAAATGTACGGGAACTGAGAAACTTTGTGGAACGCATGGCAATCATGTGCCCGACAGATATCATTGGTGCTGAGGATATTTCCCTCTTCTTGAATCCCACCATGACTCATCCTGCTGCCACAGATCGTCCCGAGGCCCTGCTGCCTTATGAGATACAGAATTTCAAACAGGCAAAAAGATCTTTTGAAAAGGCGTATCTGCAGCATAAACTCAATGAAAACAATGGCAATATTTCCCAGACAGCCGAACAGGTTGGTATGGAACGCAGCCATCTGCATAAAAAACTCAAAACACTCGAAATTACAAACCAGGAGTAATACAATGGTCTTTCCTGAATATCGCCCCCGTCGTCTTCGCAAGAATGAATCACTGCGGGCACTGATCCGTGAGACTCAGCTCTCCCCTGCCCAGTTTGTCTACCCTGTCTTCATTGCACCAGGCAAAAACAAGCGTGAGGAGATCTCCTCCATGCCGGGAGTCTTCAGGCTCAGTGTTGATCAGCTGGCAAAAGAGGCCGGTGAATGTATGGAACTCGGCGTCAACTCCATGATTCTTTTCGGCCTGCCTGAAAAAAAGGATGCCATGGGCAGCGGAGCCCACGCAAAGGACGGAATCATTCAGCGCGGTATCCGCGAGTTAAAAAACAAGGCTCCGGATCTCACGGTGATCACCGATGTCTGCCTCTGTGAATACACCGATCATGGCCATTGCGGCTGCCTCATCGGGGAAACAGTGGACAACGATGCGACCCTTGAAATCCTGGCTAAAACCGCACTTTCCCACGCTCAGGCAGGAGCCGACATGGTGGCGCCTTCCGACATGATGGATGGCCGGGTGGCAGAAATACGGGCAGCACTCGATGAACACAACTACGATATGGTTCCCATCATGTCCTATGCCGTCAAATACGCATCGGCCTTTTACGGCCCCTTTCGTGATGCCGCAGACTGTGCCCCGCAGTTTGGTGACCGCAGGAGCTACCAGATGGATCCTGCAAATGCCAGAGAAGCGCTGCGCGAGGCAACGCTGGATGTGGACGAGGGTGCTGACATCCTCATGGTAAAACCGGCACTCGCCTATCTCGACATCATCAGCCGCCTGAAAGATGAATTTGACCTCCCCATTGCCGCCTACCACGTCAGTGGTGAGTATGCCATGATCAAGGCCGCAGCTGAAAAGGGCTGGATAGACGGCGACAAGGTCATGGCAGAGACACTGCTCTCCATCAAACGTGCGGGAGCAGATATCATTTTAACCTACTTTGCCAAGGATATGGCACGGCTCTTACAGGGATAAACAGATACAATGGATATTAAAGAATTACGGAAAAACATGATGCTGGCCAAGAAAACCGATCCGGAGAAATCCACGGTTCTGGCCATGCTCCTTGATGCGGCCCAGAAGATTGCCAAGGCTGACGGCAATCGCCAGGCAAATGAAAAAGACATCCTGGCCGCAGCAAAGAGAGAGCTGAAGATGGCCCATCAGTCCATTGATGCCGGCATAGATGTGGGAAACACCGTGGCCATCCTTGAAGTCTTTATTCCGGAGACCAGAAGCCCGGAAGAGACCGCCGCAATCGTCACCGGCATAGTGGCCGAACTCCCGGAGAAGAACCCTCAGCTCATGGGCCAGGTCATGGGACGACTGAAAAAAGAGTACGGCGAAACTCTTGATATGGGTCTTGCATCCCAGCTGGTGAAAAAGGCCCTCAGCAGCTAGATGAGGCGGCCCCCGGCGATTCTGTTCTGGAGGTCAAGCATTTTCCTCTGCACTGCCGGGATCTTGAGCCAGATCAGGCCGGAACAGAAAGCCCCGGCAAAATCTGCGAGCAGGTCATATCCACTCACGGAACGAAGGGGGATAAACGACTGGTGGTACTCATCCCCCATGCCGTAAAGCAGGCAGAAGAGGAGTGTCAGCAGAAAAGATCTGCCGGGATTTTCAAGACCTCTGTCGCCAAAGGCCCAGAGCAGGCTCAGGGCAAGGACACCATAGGCTGTCATGTGGGCAAGCTTGTCTGCACCTGGAAAAGACGGCAGACTTAAGCTGTCGCCACTCTGATGTGAGAGAAAAAAAATGGTCCCCATGACAAGCGTCACGGGGACCATTCTTACAACGTATTTCAACTGCTCACCCGGGATCAGGCGGATGTATCATGTTCTGAGGGATCCACGTGCACCCGTTCCAGAACTTCACTGGGGAATCTCTTTTTAATCCGCTTGATTGATGCGCTGATCTCTTTGGCGGGATAGTTCTCCATGACACTCTTTGCCTTATCACTGTAGGCAGTGAGCTCAAATTCCTTATTTCTGAGATCAAAGGTGTGACTCCAGTTGATCTCAATGGTATCCGATTGTTCATCAATGGGGATTTCCAGGGCCTCACCGCCACGGGCCAGTTGCACGGCATCGGAATCAGTGATCTCCAGAAGCCAGGCATCACCCTCTGCTGTCGACAGCAGAATAAAAACCCCAAGCTCCCGTATTTTCTGTTTCTTTTCCATGGCCACCTGAACAATGGCCTCTATCTCGGCAAGCAGTGAAACCTTGAATTCAGCCTCAGGATTTGCCGCGACCAGTCCGGCCTGCTCCTTTGGCAGACAGCAGTGTTTAAACTTCTTCCCGCTGCCGCATGGACACTGCTCATTTCTTCCTATCTTTCCCATATATCCAGTTCTCTCGTCTTCTCTGTTTTATCTCTGGCAAAAATGCCGAAAAACACCCTTTATGAGCACTTGCTGTACCCGCAGTCGTGGCAGGTCTCACAACCTTCCTCAAAGACCAGAGCACCTGCGCACTCGGGACAGGTTGAGGCAAAACCGTGCTGAGTTCCCGCCATAAACGACTTGAACAATTTACTCAACTGAGCAGGAAGGTCAAGCATATGTCCACTGGAACGATCAAGCTGTTTGATAATCTCAGAGGCCGGGATATTAAACCGGAGAGCCAGAGAAACCAGACGGCAGGTGGTGGTCCACATGGTGGACTTGTCTTTTAAATCGACCCGGTTGTCAAAGGGGAATTTTGCAAAGACCTCCATGGGCTGCTCATTCTCATCAAAGCAGACAATGATGTACACCGATTTCTGATCCTGATCCTTCACCCGGTAGCGTTTGGCACTGAGGGTATCCGGCAGGGTCTTTTTGATTCCGGCCCCGGAGACCAGCCCCATTTTCTGCTCTCCATCCCTGCACTCTTTGGTATTCAGCACCTGGGAGTCACGGGAACCGTCACGATATACTGTAAGTCCCTTGCAACCAAGCTTGTAGCCCATTATGTACGAGAGTTCCACCTCTTCACGGGTGGCACTGTTGGGGAGATTAATGGTCTTGGAGATGGAGGAGTCAACCCCGTTATTCTGCAGTATGCCCTGCATCTGTATATGGTCTTCCGGAGAGACATCCTGGGCGGTGCGAAAGACCTCCTGCCACTTCTTCGGAATCTCGTCGTGACCGATGACAGTCCCAGAATCCGCAACCTTCGCCATCAACTCATCGGAATAAAAACCCTCTCTTCTGGCAACCTGTTCAAAGTGTTTGTTCACCAGAATAAGCCTGTCTCCGTCCATCACATTTTTGATCATCACAATGGAGAAGTAAGGCTCACAGCCGGATGCACAGTCAGCTATCATGGACACGGTACCGGTGGGCTGGATGGAGGTAAGAGCTGCGTTGCGCCGTGCAGGGTAGTCGTTGATATCAGCATCATAGGCAGGAAATGCTCCTTTCTCCTCAGCAAGCTCAACGGATCGCTCCTCTGCCTTTGCCCTGACAAAAGCCATGATTTCAGCAGCCTGTTTACGTCCCTCTTCACTGCCATAGGGAAGACCCAGCTGAATCAGAAGGTCATGGAGTCCCATGATGCCCATCCCGATCTTTCTGGTCTTGAGAGTCATCTCCTCTATCTCGGGGATGGGAAAACGGTTGCAGTCAATCACACTATCAAGAAAAGAGGTGGCCACCCGGACAATATTCTCCATGCGGGGATAATCAACCTTGCCGTCTTTTACAAAATTACTGAGATTCAGGGAGCCCAGATTACAACTCTCGTAGGGAAGAAGCCACTGCTCGCCACAGGGGTTGGTGGCCTCAAAGTCACCGAGCTGGGGGGTCATATTGTCTCTGTTTGCAGCATCGATGAAAAGGACACCGGGCTCACCGTTATGCCAGGCAAGATCAATGATTTTCTCAAAAACCGCACGGGCATCAAGATTTCCGGTCACCAGGCCGGATGACGGCTCTATGAGATCAAAGTCGGCACCTTCCTCCACAGCCTCCATAAAGGCATCGGTGATGGCAACACTGAAGTTGAAATTGTTGAACTTGTCCTGGTTTTCCTTGGCACTGATAAAATCCATGATATCCGGATGATCAATGCGAAGCACACCCATGTTGGCACCGCGGCGTTTTCCACCCTGCTTAATTGTCTCGGTGGCAGCATCAAAAACTGCAGCAAAGGAAAGAGGGCCAGAGGCCACTCCCTGGGTTGATCTGACAGAGGCATTTCTTGAACGAAGTCTGGAAAAGGAATAGCCGGTACCGCCTCCTGTTTTGTGGACCAGGGCACCATTACGGATGGCAGTAAAAATCCCATCCATGGAATCTTCGATGGGCAGGACAAAACAGGCGGAGAGCTGTCCGATATCAGTTCCTGCATTCATCAGACAGGGGGAGTTGGGCAGAAAATCCAGGTGGTACATCATCCTGAAATATGACTCCCGGAGTGCCTCAAATCCTTCACTCTCTTTATCCACCTCAGCCACAGCATTACTCACCCGCTTGCAAAGTGTCTCCCAGGTCTCAATGGCAGTTCCGTCGGAATCTTTCAGGTAATAGCGCCTGCTGAGGACAGTTTCTGCGGTCTGGGTCAATACCTGTTTGGTCAAGTCGGGAGTCATGGCTTCCTCGTTTGAATTAAAAAATAACTATGAATGGCTGAAAGGTCTGATAATTAATGAATGGCTGAGACATCAGACAGTAAAAAAGGGTTTTCGGGCAGTTTTTTCGTCCGCCTACGAAAAAGATGATATACCACACCTATGGCGTCTTGCAAGAACAATCTACAATATATAGTAGAAAACCCCAGAATAAACTTTAACAAAAACTTTAACTCAGAGAAAAATCGACCAATTCAAAAAACCGCTGTTCCGGCACACACAGAAAAAAGAAAATTTCAATGGCAAACAGTAGCCACATGGTGGTACAGTGCCAGATATTTTACAATTCACGGCGTATAATTTGAGTGTGATTTTTCACAATGATGATACATTTCCCCTTAAGGAATGACGGTCCCGCCCCGACACGGTCCGGGATCTGAAAAATTCCTGTCTGAACCCTTTATAAAGAGGAGAAAAATGAAATTCGAGACCACAGCCATTCACGGCGGACGCACAGTTGACTCCGACACCCTGTCCTGCGGCACCCCCATATACCGTACCGCCTCCTACCTCTTTAAAAGTACAGAACATGCGGCCAATCTCTTTGCCCTGAAAGAACTCGGCAATATTTACACCCGCATAGGCAATCCAACCCAGGCGGTTCTTGAAGAACGCATGGCCGAACTTGAAGGTGGCGCCGCATCTCTGGCTCTGGCTTCAGGCACCTCTGCAATTTTCTACACCATTATTAATATATGTGAGGCAGGTGATGAGATTGTGGCTGCCAACAACCTCTATGGCGGCACTTATTCCCAGTTTGATTCCATCCTGCCTCAGCTTGGCATCAGCGTAAAGCTTGTTGACCCGGCAGATCCTGAAAACTTCAGGGCGGCCATCAACGACAGGACCCGCGCACTCTACTGTGAGACCATCGGCAATCCCGGCCTCACCGTTACAGACATTGAAGCTGTCTCAAAAATTGCAGCAGAACACAGGCTGCCTCTCATCGTTGATGCCACCTTCACTCCACCCTGCCTCATGCGTCCCATTGATCATGGTGCAGATATTGTTATTCATTCACTCACCAAATGGATTGGCGGCCATGGCACCGTCATTGGCGGAATTGTCACTGATGCCGGAACATTTGACTGGACAGACCCCAAATTCAGCCTCTTTAACGAACCGGACAGCTCCTACCACGGACTCCGCTATGCCCATGACCTTGGAGAGATGAATCCCATCGCCTTTGCCCTGCGAATGCGCCTTGTTCCTCTGCGAAACCTGGGTGCATGCATATCCCCGGACAACTGCTGGTCCATTCTCCAGGGTATGGAAACCCTGGCCCTTCGTATGGAGCGACACAGCCAGAATGGCCTTGCCGTGGCACAATTTCTCAGCGGGCACAGCAGGGTTGACTGGGTCAGTTACCCGGGGCTCAATGAAAATGCCAACTCCGCCACTGCCCGCAGATACCTGAAAAACGGCTCTGGCGGAATGGTGGCCTTCGGGGTCAAAGGCGGACTCGATGCCGGCAGGCAGTTCATCGAATCCCTGCAGCTCTTCTCCCATCTGGCAAATGTGGGTGATGCCAAGTCACTTGCCATCCACCCGGCATCCACCACCCACTCACAGCTGTCACAGGAGCAGCTCAAAGAGTCGGGTATCAGTTCATCGATGATCCGGCTCTCCATCGGCATTGAACATATTGATGACATCCTGGCTGATCTTGAACAGGCCCTTGCTGCCGGCTGATTGAGGAGACACCGTTGTTACGAGTCACAAAAGAATATTTCACCTGCAGCGGGGATGAGGAAAAACAGCTCCTGGACAGTGGCCTGTCTCTGGGCCCGGTGACAGTGGCCTACGAAACCTGCGGCAGTCTCAATGAGGCCGGGGACAACGCGATACTCATCTGTCACGCCTTCTCAGGAGACTCCCATGTGGCGGGCATATACGAAGACGGCCCGGATGACCAGCCTCCGGGCTGGTGGGACTGCATGGTTGGACCAGGGAAAGGAATAGATACGGAGCGCTACTTTGTCATCTGCTGCAATATTCTCGGCAGCTGCATGGGATCAACCGGTCCCTCCTCCACAAATCCCGAGACCGGCAAACCCTACGGCCTGGATTTCCCCATGGTGACCATAGGTGATATGGTCAATGCCCAGAAAAAGGTGCTGGACCACCTGGGAATCAACAAACTCCACTCGGTTATCGGTGGTTCAGTGGGCGGCATGCAGGTGCTGGAGTGGTGTGTCCGTTACCCGCAGATGCTGCGTTCCGCCATTCCCATTGCCACCACCATGCGCCATTCCGCACTTGCCATCGCCTTTAACGAGGTGGCCCGACAGGCCATCATGGCCGACCCGAACTGGAACAAGGGGGACTATTACAACAAAAATGACCCGGATCTCGGCCTTGCTGTTGCCAGGATGATAGGACACATCACCTATCTCTCAGATGAGGCCATGCGCCGCAAATTCGGCCGAAACCTGCAGGACAAAGAAGATTTTTCCTTTAATTTTGATGCGGACTTTCAGGTGGAGAGCTACCTTCACTACCAGGGAATAAAGTTTGCCAAACGATTTGATGCCAACTCTGTTCTCTACATCACCAAGGCTGCTGACTACTTCGACCTTGCAGACACCACCAATACCCGGGAAAGCCTGCAGGATCTTGCCGGAAGCCATTCAAAATTTCTGGTCATCTCCTACAGCAGCGACTGGCTCTACCCCACCTACCAGGCAAAGGAACTGGTACAGGCACTCAAACGAACCGGCCAGGATGTAAGCTTCTGCGAAATTGAAGCGGATTGCGGCCACGACGCCTTCCTCATTCCCGATGACCGGCTCACCAAGCTCATAAGAGGCTTCCTCAATGGAATCAGCACGTCCCAAACTGCGATTTGACCTGGCAGTTATCGCCTCCTGGATAACACCCGGCGCCCATGTCCTTGACCTTGGCTGTGGCAGAGGAGACCTCCTTGCCTGGCTCAAAGAACACAAGAATATCCACGGCACGGGTATTGAACAGGACCAGGAAAAAGCTGCCGCCTGTATTGAACAGGGCCTGACCGTCCTTCAGGGTGATCTGAAAGATGAGGTGCAGGACTATCCGGATGGCTACTTCGACGTGGTCATTCTCAGCCAGACCCTGCAGCAGGTTTATCAGCCTGACGAACTCCTGAAATCCCTTGCCCGCATCGGCAAACAGGTGATAGTCAGTTTCCCCAACTTCAGTCACTACTCCATAAGACTGCAGCTCCTCTTCAAAGGGCAGGCCCCGAAAAGCCGTCAGCTTCCCTACTCCTGGTACGACACCCCCAATATCCGCATCATCACTCTGGAGGATTTCCGGAGATTCTCAAAAGAAGTCGGCTACACCATCGTCAAAGAGTGTGCCATCAACACCCATGACCAGGACAGGAGCGGCAGGATAGTCAGTCTCTTCTCAAACCTTCGTGCCACCTACGGTGTCTTTCTCATCGAAAAAACATGACATAGTTCATTTTGCCACAGTCCCCGCCCTCATCTGATAATAATTCTTGACTATGCCTCTTTTGGTGAACATGGTATAAAAAATCTTCACATTCACACCATTATCAGCCAGTAGCAAGGAAACACCATGGGAAGCACAGAACAACGTCTCGAAGAACATCGCATAACAGAAAAACCCTACTATCTCGCCTCAGGAAATGAAATGGAGATAGCACTGGCCGCCTATAAAAACCGGCTGCCACTGCTTCTCAAAGGACCCACCGGCTGCGGCAAAACCCGCTTTATGCAGTATCTTGCCTGGAAGCTCAAACGTCCCCTCATAACCGTCTCCTGCCATGACGACCTCTCCACCAGTGATCTTGTAGGCCGCTACCTGATC
>JAMOMO010000308.1 GCA_027067035.1 Desulfobulbaceae bacterium | reverse complement strand
GGCCGTTGCGGCACTCTATGCCTTGAAAAGGAGAAGCCGAAAAAAGGCCCTTTCGCTGCTGATCCCGGAGCGTGAATTTCTGCCTTCAATTGTCGACAGCACCCCGGCACCATATCAGAAGCTGATCCATCGGTTCTGGCCGGGTCCGCTGACCCTCATATTCAAAAAAAAGAAAAACAGCCTTTCTTTCATCACCGGAGAAGATGACAGCATAGCATTACGGATTTCATCACATCCGATTGCAGCGGAGTTCTGCCGGCAGTGGGGTCGTGCAATTACGGCAACCAGTGCCAATGCCAGTGGCGAGCCTGAACTGCTCACCGCAGAATCCATAGCAGCATTATGGGGAGACAGGGTGGCCTGTATTCTTGATGGCGGCATGACAACAGGTGCACCCGGCTCAACCATTGTCTGCTGCGAGGAGGAGAATAAAAGCTGTAGAATTATCAGGAAGGGTCGCATAGCAGCACGGGATATTCAACAAAACCTGCCAGATGATTATATTATTTGCAAATAATAAGCTGAGTGTGATACATTTTTCATATGGAGTTGATGTTTGTTTATTGAAGCTGAGCAGCTGAATCCGTGAGCAGTCGACGGGGATGTGATCTGTCACATTCCTGCCATGGATTCAGGGAAGAATCAAAAGTCATTGTGTGGGGTGCTGGATGAGTGATTTAGGATGGAACAGAGAATTTGCCATGGAGCAGGCTGCAGATGATGAGGAGCTTCTGCAGGAGCTCATCGGCATTTTCAAGGAATCGTCAACAGCTGACCTTGCAAACCTGAAGCAGGGTATCAGCAAAGGGGATGCTGCCATGGCCGGTTCAAGTGCACATTCCATCAAAGGTGCTGCCGCCAGCCTGGGTTTTGAAACAATACAGGGGCTCACTGAAGCCATGGAAGCAGACTGTCGTGATGGGTCGCTTGCAGTTGCCACGGAAGAACTTCCAAAACTTGAAGAACAACTCTCTTTGCTTCAGGAACTGTAATATCCCGGCATTTGCTCGGAAGGAGCAGCGGCCCGCTCTGGTTACGAAAAATGCTGTTTCGTCAGTCCTGCATCTCCCCGAGAGCAGCACTGAAGAGCCGTCTGGTATACGGGTGCTCCGGGTTTTTGAAAATTTTGTCAGCAGCTCCAGACTCCACAATACTTCCCTGCCGCATAACGGCAATATGGTCAGCCAATGCCCTTACCACTCGTAAATCGTGGGAAATAAAGAGGTAAGCCATGTTGTACTTTTCCTGAATCTCCAGTAACAACTCGATGATCTGCTTCTGAATGGTCATGTCAAGTGCCGATGTGGGTTCATCAAGGACCAGAAAATCCGGCTCAAGCACAATTGAACGCGCAATGGCTATACGCTGCCTCTGTCCTCCTGAAAACTCATGGGGATAGCGATGTATCATATCGGCAGAGAGGCCCACTTCCCGAAGAACCTTTGCCACCCGCTCTTCACGCTCCACCTTTGAACCCCCGATGGAATGCACCTTCATTCCTTCTGTTATGATCTGTCCGATGGTGAGTCGTGGTGAGAGAGAAGAGAAGGGGTCCTGAAAAACAATTTGCAGATTTCTTCGTAACGGACGCATTTCCCTGTTTGACAGGTCCTGAAGGTTGGTGCCGTTGTACACGATATCGCCGGTGCTTCTGTTCAGTTTTAAAATGGAAAAGGCCAGGGTGGATTTTCCGGAGCCGGATTCCCCGACAAGGCCGTAGGTGGAGCCTTTTTTGATTGTGAGCTGCACATTATCGACGGCCTTGATGGTGGTCCTTCCAGGACTTTTTCCGGCAAACAGTTTCCATCCTTTTTTGAGTTTGAAATGA
>JAMOMO010000307.1 GCA_027067035.1 Desulfobulbaceae bacterium | reverse complement strand
ACAGTGAGATGCGGAGTTTCTGCAACTGAGGACTACCTCATTGTGTCACACTGGCACGGCATGTGCTTAATAAGAGACATAACAAGGCAGCACCCTATCAATCACACAGTAAGGAGAGACACCATGACGAACACGACACTTGTAAAACAAAAAAGTACCGTTGGAGCTCATGATGCAGTCAAAAGCTCAGTCAGTACAGAGATTGATAAAGTTATCATCGGCTCTGTTGCTGCATTCACTGGTGTCGTCGCCCTTTGGAGTGTTGCCTGCCTGATGAGCGCCATGTTCCAGGCAGGAGGACCGCTGCAACTTGCAGGGAGCTACTTTAAAGCACTTGCAGGAATGTAATACAGACAACGAACATACAATAAAGTTTTACGTGTAACTTAACCCCAGAAAGGAGAGGAAATGACAGAAACAGTAATGACCAAGCAGAAAACAGGAAGTGCAGCCCAGGCAGGTTCCAAAACCTCGGTCTCCACAGAAATAGACAAAGTTATCATCGGCTCCATTGCAGCCTTTGCCGGAGTTGTTGGTCTCTGGAGTATTGCCTGTCTTGCCAGTGCCATGTTTCAGGCCGGCGGACCCCTTGCACTTGCAGGTGGATGGTTAAAAGCCGTAAGTGGTATGTAATATCCCCACACCCGGGAAGTAGATATATTGTATTCACCACAGATCGTACATAAAAAAGCCGTGCAGACAAACGTCCGCACGGCTTTTTTTATTCTCTTTTAGGAAGATGTCTCATTCTTATTCGTAAGCAAATCTCATTTATTGACAAATACATTGATTACCTTTAAGACTCACACACTCTCTTCCTTCCTCTTTGAAGAGCTTTCTGGAACCACCACTGCAGACCTGGTGGGAATCTACAATACAACATCTTTTCCGGGGACCAATTAACCATGGCTATTCTTGTTCGAAATCTTCTCCTCTGCTTCCTCTTCTCCGCACTGGCAATGTTCCTTTCACTACTCTGGTTCGTAGAACATCGCCATCCGAGTCAGGATTACAGTGAAGTCATTGAACGACTCAATAATGACCAGATAGTGCGACTCAAATTTACCGGAAACAAGGTGGCATTTACCGACAGGGATGGTCACACCTTTGTAACAACGGTTCCTGACGTCAGTAAATTCCTTGAAAGGGTCCAGGGAAAAAACATTCGTGTTGTTGTGAAACAGGACAGATTCAACCTGATTTACATGACGGTCATCTCGGGATTTATTGTGCTTCTTATCCTGGTTGCCTGGTGGTCATCCTCTAAAAATAAAAAAGAGGAGGATGATGACAGTAAATTTGCCAGCGAAAAGCTCATCAGTTTAAATGCCAATGACCTCAAACTCACCTTCAAGGATATAGCTGGCATTCCGGAGGCAAAAGAAGAACTGGAAGAGGTGGTGTCATTCCTTAAATCCCCGGAAAATTTCAAGAAAATTGGCGCAACAATCCCCAAAGGAATCCTGCTTCAGGGGCCTCCCGGTACCGGCAAGACCATGCTGGCCAAGACCGTTGCCGGTGAGGCAAACGTCCCATTCTACAGCTTCAGTGGCTCCGATTTCGTTGAAATGTTTGTGGGTGTAGGTGCATCCAGGGTACGGGACCTGTTCAAAGAGGCCAAGAAAAACACTCCATGTATTGTGTTCATAGATGAGATTGATGCAGTGGGTGCCAGCAGAACAGGCGGGGCATCCGCAGGTGGACAGGAAGAACGTGGCCAGACCCTGAACGCCCTGCTGGTGGAAATGGACGGTTTTGATTCCGAAGACACCATTGTGGTTCTTGCTGCAACAAACAGACCCGACATCCTTGATTCCGCCCTGAAGCGCCCC
>JAMOMO010000306.1 GCA_027067035.1 Desulfobulbaceae bacterium | reverse complement strand
GAAACCCTGGTCTCCTATCAAAAGTTGAAAGAACGGTTCAACATCAAGGCCTGAATCAAAGTACAGCCGCTGACACGGCGGGGCATTTGACAAACACCGCCACTTTGTGGTAGTTTTCGGGCAGTGCGACTAACTCTTTTTACCGGATGCAACAGCCGTGTGGTATTTTCTTTCACCGCCAGACTGATAAATTTTATTGTATTGCTGATACTATCAGCTCTTTCTCGGACTTAGCCGTAATTTCTTTCAAGCTTTCACTGTGCATTGTCCATGTGAGTATGGTATATATTTACACCTGAATCCGTGACTCAATCCGGCAGCAGCTGTTATGGGCTGAACTGATTTTATCTCTTCTCCTGTACATAGCGGCCCGGTACGATTCAGCTTAGATCTGAAATATACTTTTGTTCACCTCAAATTGCGGAGAATTACCTTGAACAGCCATCTGTTGAAAATAATATACCCTTTCATCCTCCTTCTCCTTGTCAGCTGTGCAGCCTCCACTGAAAAGAATGCGCAGGAACAGGGGTCTCCCCGGCTGGACGCACAGGAGATTTATAACCTGAGCACCAATAACACCCTCCGGCTTATTTCCTCGGACTTCGATTCCCACATCTATTTCAGCGAAGACGGCTCCATGTCTGCAAGTTCAGTGTTTAACGAGAATTTTGATTATGGAAACTGGGATATCAGCAGCGACGGAAAGCTCTGCCTGAGATTCAGTATATGGTATTTCGGTGATGTCAACTGCTACTCAATATACAAGGATGTTGACAAAGATGAGTATATGTTTTTCACCTCAAACGGTGCACTGGCCTATACTGCAACGGTTTCCCCCGGCAACTCGCAGAGGATGAAAATCAAGACCAAAAAGGACAAGAAGCCGGTCTATGTCCGTGAGTCCATGGCCCGTGGCAAGGAAGTCCCTCAAACTGACTATACCCGTGAGACTGTCTCCCCTGCGCCACCGGTGACAACACCTGCTGCTGTACCGCAATTTTCCACTGCAACCAAGGAAGAGGTGAAACACACCGTCAAAACCATGGCAAAAGATTGTGCCGGCTGTAACTTTGAACAGGCCGATCTGCGCCAGGCCAATCTGGTGGGTGCCAACCTGAGAGGAGCCAACCTGAGGGGAGCCGATCTGAGTCGTGCCAACCTGAGAAGGGCCAACCTTGAGGGTGCCGACCTCTCAGGAGCAACACTGCTCAGCGCCAATCTCCCCGGTGCCAATCTCCGAAACGCGGACCTCTCCGGCAGTGACTTGAGCGGTGCCAACCTGATTCAGGCCGACTTCACCGGCGCCACAATGACCGGTTGCATACTTGACAAGACCCTTACAGAAGGTGCAAAAGGACTGTAACAGATGACCGCAGGCTTCACCCACCTCCACGTCCATACCCAGTACAGCCTCCTTGACGGGGCCATACGAATTCCAGATCTCCTTGCCAAATGTAAGGAATATGGGATGGACTCCGTTGCCATGACCGATCATGGTGCCATGTACGGTGCCCTTGAATTTTATCTCAAGGCAAAGGCAAAGGGGATCAAACCCATTGTCGGCTGCGAGTTCTACATCGCCCCCGGACACCGGACTGAAAGGGATGCCACGGCACCCACCAAGGCCTTTCATATTGTTCTGCTTGCCATGAACTACACAGGTTACCAGAACCTGATGAAGCTTGCCGGCATCGCGCAGTTTGAAGGCTTTTACTCCAGGCCCAGAATCGACATGGAGGTCCTTAAAAGTCACAATGAGGGGCTGATCTGTCTCAGTGCCTGCCTTCATGGTGAAGTGCCCTGGTTTGTGGTCCACAAAGGACTTGCCGCCGCACGCGAGAAAGCCCTGAAATACCGGAATATATTTGGTGATCGTTTCTATCTTGAGATCCAGGAGAACTCCATTCCTGAGCAGAAGGTAGCCAATAAAGGCCTCGTGAAGATCGCAGAGGAACTTGGAATCAAGCTTGTCGCAACCAACGACTGCCACTATCTGAACCGGGAAGATGCTCACGCCCATGAGGTCCTTCTCTGTATCCAGACCGGAAAAACCATAAACGACCCGAAACATTTCTGTTTTTCATCGGACACATTCTATTTTAAAAGTCCCGAAGAGATGCAGCAGAGCTTCAGAGCCTACCCGGAGGCCGTTGCCAACACCCGTGAAGTTGCAGAACGCTGCAACCTTGAAATTGACCTGGAAGGCTACCATTTTCCCGAATTTCCCGTCCCTGAAGGGGAAACCCTGGAAAGCATGTTTGTCAACGCCTGCTGGGACGGTTTGAAAGAGCGTTTTGCCGCCATGCGGGTTGCCGGAACATTCAGTAAAGAAGTTGAAGAACAGTATAAAAAACGCCTTGAGTTTGAGCTTGATATCATCAACTCCATGGGGTTTCCCGGCTATTTTCTCATTGTTGCAGATTTTATCAACTGGGCCATTGACCATGATATTCCGGTTGGTCCCGGCAGGGGGTCAGGTGCCGGAAGCCTTGCCGCCTATGCCATGCGCATAACCAATATCGACCCCATTCCCTACGGCCTTATTTTTGAGCGTTTTCTCAATCCCGAACGGGTGAGCATGCCTGACTTTGACGTCGATTTCTGTCAGGACAGGCGGGGTGAAGTCATTGAATATGTCCGCCAGAAATATGGCGGAGCCCCGCATGTGGCACAGATCATCACCTACGGATCAATGAAGGCAAAGGGAGTCATCCGTGATGTTGGCCGGGCCCTTGACATCCCCTTCAGTGAGGTCGATAAAATAGCCAAACTGGTCCCCGATGCCCTGAAAATGACCATCGACAAGGCCATTGACGAAGAGCCGCGAATTGCTGAAGCCGCAAATAAAGATCCGCGAATCGCTGAGCTGATCAAAGTTGCCCAGACCCTGGAAGGCCTTGCCCGACACACCTCCACCCACGCCGCAGGTGTGGTGGTTTCCCCGAAGCCCATGGTGGAATACCTGCCCACCTGTAAGGGGAAAGACGGTGAGACCCTCACCCAGTATGACATGAAACATACTGAGATGACAGGTCTTATCAAATTTGACTTTCTTGGACTCAAGACCCTCACCGTCATTGATTACGCACTCAAACATATCAAATCCGACATCGGTATCGACCTGGACATCAACGGTCTTCCAATGGATGACATAAAAACCTTTGAGCTCCTCTGCTCAGGTGATGCCCTGGGTGTCTTCCAGCTGGAGAGTTCCGGAATGCGGGAACTTCTCGTCAAGATGGCCCCGGAGCAGTTCAGTGATTTAATCGCCCTTGTTGCCCTCTATCGTCCGGGACCACTCGACTCCGGCATGGTTGACGATTTCGTTGAAACCAAGCATGGCAGGGCCACCGCAAACTACCCGCTCCCGCAGCTCAAACCCGTTCTTGAAGAAACCTACGGCGTTATCGTCTATCAGGAGCAGGTGATGAAGATTGCCAATATCCTTGCCAGTTACAGTCTTGGTGATGCTGATATCCTGCGCCGTGCCATGGGAAAAAAGATTGTCGAGGTCATGGATGAAGAAAAGGTCAAGTTCATGGCCGGGGCCAGAAAGAACAACATTGATGAGAAAAAAGCGGAATATGTCTTTGATCTGATGGCGAAATTTGCCGGGTACGGTTTCAACAAATCCCATTCGGCAGCATACGCCCTGATCTCGTATCAGACCGCATACCTGAAAGCCCACTATCCTGCACAGTTCATGGCCGCACTGCTTTCATGTGACATGAACAACACCGACAAGGTTGTTCTCTATATCAACGAGTGCCGTGAACATTCCATTGAAGTGCTTCCCCCTGATATCAATGAGTCGATCATCGACTTCTCAGTACATAACGACCGTATCCGTTTCGGACTTGCAGCGGTGAAAAATGTTGGGAAATCCGCACTCCAGTCCATCATAGAGGAGCGGGAGGAAAACGGTAAATACACCTCCCTTGAGGATTTCTGCAACAGGGTTGATTCACGAAAAGTCAACTCGCGGGTTATCGAAAGCCTTATCAAATCGGGATCCTTTGATTCCGTCGGCTGCAGACGTTCGCAGCTCATGGCGATTGTGGACCAGGCCATGGACAAGGCCAAGGCAGTGCAGCGTGATAAACAGAGTGGCCAGATGTCACTCTTTTCCATCTCACCGGATACGGACACCACAGATAAAAGCGGTATCGTAATACCTGATATTCCGGAATGGAATGAACGGGAACGACTCACCAGGGAAAAAGAAACCGTTGGATTTTATATCACCGGACATCCCCTGGATGAGGATATTCATGAGATCAGAACCATAGCAGATACTGACATTGCAGGACTTGCTGAGTTCGGTGAAGATCAACCCGTTCGCATCGGCGGACTCATTCGAAGCTGCAAACAGCTCAAGAGCAAAAAAGGAGATCCCATGGCCTTCATCACCGTGGAGGATCTCCTGAATGCCGTGGAAGTGATCGTCTTCCCGAACACCTTTGCAGAATGCTATCCGTTACTGTCGTCCACAGAGACCATTATTGTTCAGGGTACGGTGCAGAACGATGAGCGGGGGCCAAAGATCATCGCGGAATCCATTGAACTGCTCCCTGCTGCAAGGGAAACCCATACAGAATCAATCAACATCAAATTGAACAGTGAAAAGATCAGCAGAAAACGGCTTGAGTCCCTCAAGCAGATCCTCTATCGCTACCACGGCACCTGTCCCCTTCTGCTCACCATGCACTTTCCCGGACAGGGCGAGGTGGACATAGAGATTTTAAAAGATTTAACGGTCCGCCCCTGCCGCGAATTCACAAATGAGACGGAAGAAATACTTGGCTACAAAGCGCTTTCCTACAAGAAAAAAACCCTCACAAGCACTCCACGTAAACGCTGGGGCCAGGGCAGATCATAGAAACTGAAAATTGCCATGACAGAACAATCAGCAGACCGTGAACAGCAGCCTGAAAAAGATCATCAGGACAATCCCCTCTGTTTGCAATCAAAAAAACAGAATGTTTTTCGCATTCTCTTCTTCAGTATGGTCACCTTCGGGCTCAGCGTGGGTGCAGTGTTCCCGGCCCTCATCAAGGTCTATTTTGAGGATGTCCATACCATCACCCTGAGCTTCACTCTCATGTGTATTGCAGCAGGAATCACCGTGGGAATTGCCAACTACGTTCTCTTTTCACTTGTTGTGTCAAAACAGCTGCAGTTTCTCGTCAAGGGAATGACCAAGGTCAACAAACAGATAAGCGCCGCCATGTTCAGCGGGCAGCCCCATGCAGGGAGCTACGAAATAGAAGTAAAGACAAAAGACATGATCGGTCAGGTCACCCAGGCATTCAATATTATGAGCAAGACCGTTGAGCAGCGCCTGATCCACGAAGCCAGTTTCAGAGGGATCAGCTCCAACCTCTCGGCCAACGTCGACCTTGACACAACCTCCGACATCATCCTGAAATACTTTGTGGATGCCACCTGTATCACGGCCGGAGCCGTCTACGGTAAAATCGACGATGAAATGAAGCTTCTCTCAACCCATGATGTGGACACCGATGAAAAACTGCCCCGGACACTGGACTCCTGGCAGGGCATCATCAGTGATACCATTGAGTCGGGAGAGATCCACACCATTGATACGGAAAAAGACGG
>JAMOMO010000305.1 GCA_027067035.1 Desulfobulbaceae bacterium | reverse complement strand
ACGGATTCAACTGGATAGCCATCAGCACCCCCCTTGGCACGCTGCGGCCCAGGTGCATCCGCATCATCCCGCTCATCGCGGACAAGAGCACTGTTGGCCTGGTGATTGCCGCCTGCGAGACAGCAAACGGCTCACGAACCATGCAGAAAGAGAAACTTGAGACCTATTCGAGTTACATGGCCCCCTATCTTCAGAACGCCCTGCTCCACAACAAGATTCAGGAGATGGCGTCCTACGACTCTCTCACCCACGTGCTCAACAGACGATTCGGCCTCATACGTCTTGAAGAGGAGTTTTCCTCGGCAGTCCGGCACCGCAGTGACCTCAGTGCCATCATGCTGGATATCGACAAGTTCAAGAGGGTCAACGACACCTACGGCCATGAAGCAGGAGACACCGTCCTCAAAAGCATAGCCTCGACCATTGCCCTGCACCTGCGTAATGAAGAGATAATATGCCGCTACGGCGGAGAAGAGTTTCTCATCATCCTCCCGATGGCCAATCTGAACAAGGCGGGGCTGGTGGCTGAACGGCTGCGGCTCCTCATAGAACAGCACACCTGTTACTATAAGGATAAGATCATAATGACCACCATCAGCCTGGGCGTCTCAAGTCTCTCATCTCTGGTGACTCAGAACAGAAACGACCTGATAAACACCGCAGATACCGCCCTCTACCATGCCAAGAACAAGGGGCGTAACCAGGTGGCCATTTTCAGAAACAATGAATCCATCATCCTTCCGGAAAAAACCCGGACCCCCTAGAAGCATAAACCGCAATCGGGGCAGGTGGACTCTGTGGTGGAAAATGTGAAACCACAGGCCGGGCAGGTGGAGGAGATGGCGCCGGTGTCATAGACTGCATGCGCAGTACTCAGATCATGGGAATCAAGGGCGGTCGTCCGCTTGAACTCCTGGGCCAGAATTTCTGTGGCCTCCGCGCCGTCGGCAACCTTGATCTGCAGATAGAGATCCCCGCCGCAGCAGCCCTTGCCGCAACTTCCCTTTTCTCCGACCACCAGTGATGGAATATTCTGCGTTGCCAGCAGCGCCTGAAGATGCTTCATGTCTCCCAGGGGGCCTTTTCTGATATTTGCAAGTTCATCGTCGGCTGATATTTCCATGGAGCGTGAGGCAAGCTTTCTGCGGGCCGACTCTTCCATGAGCAGCTTTTCGCTACCGCTGATCAGCTCGATATTACAGCTGGCACAGCTGACAATTTCTTCACGATACTCTTCATCACATCGGGGACAATATTTTAAGTCCGGATCGGTAATACGCATTCTCTTTTTTCCTGAAATTCTTTAAGTTATAAAATGAGGTTTCTGATATCCCTAGAGGATGAAACGGCTGAGGTCACGATTCTCAACCACGTCCTGAAGCTGTTTTTTAACATACTCTGCAGTAACCACAAACCTTTCTTCACCCCGTTCACTTGCGTCAAAGGAAAGTTCATCTAGAACCCGTTCCATGACGGTGTGCAGTCGTCTGGCACCAATCTCCTCTGTCCTCTCATTCACCTCAACGGCAATGGCTGCCAGCTCATCAATGGCATCCGGCTCAAAGACAAGTTCAACATTTTCAGTGGCCATCATGGCCGTATACTGCTTCACCAGAGCACTTTCAGGTTCCGTAAGAATCCGCACAAACTCCTCTTTTCCAAGGGGCGTCAGTTCAACACGAATGGGAAAACGTCCCTGCAGCTCGGGAATAAGATCCGATGGTTTACAGAGGTGAAAGGCGCCGCTTGCAATAAAGAGTATGTGATCGGTCTTCACCATACCATATTTGGTTGTGACCGTGGAGCCCTCAACAATGGGGAGGAGATCACGCTGTACACCTTCTCTGGAGACTTCCGGCCCATGCCCTCCGGAACTGCGGGACGCCACTTTATCGATTTCATCGAGAAAGATAATACCTGACTCCTCGGTCCTTTTCAGTGCCTCACTGGTAACACTGTCCATATCGATGAGCCGCTCCATCTCCTCAGCGGTGAGTCCCTTTAAGGCATCGGGAATTTTCACTTTCCGTTTCTTTTTCTTTTTCGGAAATATCTTGCTGAACGCATCCTGAATACTGGACTGCATATCCTCCATGCCGGAACTTGTCATGATTTCCACCATGGGCATGGATCTGGATTCATCAAGATCCAGTTCCACTTCACGATCATCAAGCTTGCCGCTGCGAAGCATATCACGGAATTTCTCACGGGTGCTGTCCATCTCTTTTCCGTTTTCAGAAACAGCGGGCAGCACATCGTCGGCATTCGCTCCGGGATACGCATGAAATGCATCCATGGTTGCTGCCGGTTTTGCAGCGACAGGGGGGAGCAGCACATCAAGAATACGTTCCTCGGCATTTGCCTCAGCTACTCCCTGAAGACGCTCTTTTTCCTCCTCCTTTACCATATTAATCGCTATTTCGACAAGATCCCGCACCATGGACTCAACGTCACGTCCCACATAACCGACCTCCGTAAACTTTGAGGCCTCAACCTTGATGAAGGGCGACTGGGCAAGGCCTGCAAGGCGTCTTGCGATCTCTGTCTTACCAACACCGGTGGGACCGATCATGATAATATTCTTCGGTGCTATCTCTTCACGAAGAGGATCGGGAACCTGTCTCCTGCGCCAGCGATTCCTGAGGGCTATGGCAACTGAGCGCTTGGCATCCGCCTGTCCGATGATGAATTTATTCAGTTCTACAACTATATCTTTGGGTGTCAGGGATTGTGCGGGTATCATTTTAATTATTCTCTTTCTGCTATCGTTTCAACTACAAAGGAGTGATTGGTAAAGACACAGATATCTGCGGCAATGGTCATGGACGCACGACAGATCTCTTCTGCGGACAGGTCTGAATTTCCTATGAGCGCCAAAGCGGCAGCCTGGGCATAGGGACCACCGGAACCGATTGCAAGGACACCGTTGTCTGCCTCAATCACATCGCCTGTACCGCTGAGCAGCAGGGAAAAATCCCTGTCCACAGCAACAAGCATCGCCTCAAGACGACGCAGCATCTTATCAGTCCGCCACTCTTTTGCAAGCTCAACAGCTGCACGCATAAGATTCCCGTTATACTGTTCAAGCTTCTGTTCGAGAAGATCAAAGAGGGTGAAGGCATCGGCTGTGGCTCCGGCAAATCCGGTTATAACCCGACCGTTATAGAGAGATCTTACCTTCCTGGCATGATGTTTCATCACCGTATTTCCAAGGGAGACCTGGCCGTCGCCAGCCACGGCAACCTGCCCTTTATGGCGCACCGCAAGTATCGTTGTTGATCGTATTTTCATAGTGTTTTGAGTGGTATTTTTTATCTGTATTGAACCGTTTCCGGCAGTTTACTTCGCATGGGGGTGGGCCTTGTCATACACATCAGTCAAATGATCCAGAGTCAAATGGGTATAGCGCTG
>JAMOMO010000304.1 GCA_027067035.1 Desulfobulbaceae bacterium | reverse complement strand
CAAACATCTTTGCCTCAGGCAATATCATTACAGAAATGCGACAAACTCTGGAAAAAGAAATCAAAAAACTGCTCCAGAAGGATCAGAGCAAAAAGGACGTCTACAAAGCCCTTGTCACCGAGACAAACAGGCATGAACTGACGCACCTGCTCAACAATCTCCCCGGAAACAGTCGCAGAAAAAAAACTCTCCTCATCAATCTGTTCCTGGTTGTTCTTCTGGTACTGCTCACCACCAAACAACTTCTGTTCATCTACCTCCATGAAAATTCCAATGTCTCACTGATACTTGGTTTCATTGGTCCGCTTATCCATATATACATCATCCGGGAACTGCTGCTCAGCCACCGTCTGGCTTATCAGATCCTACCGCTTCTCTCTGTTCTTGCTCTTTTTCGTCCGGAAAACAGAATTCTTCCAGACGCATATATGTATATCAGTATGGCAGTGTTATCCGGTGCCCTCTACCTGTTTCTCTTCCCAAAGAGTGAACGCTTAAGCTCACCGGCACATTAAAACAAAGTTTTTTTATCGAGGTTCTCCATGGAAAACGAACAAATAGAAGCAATGTCCAAACTCCTGAAATCCATGTCCCATCCAATTCGCCTGAAAATTCTCTGTCTGCTGCAGGACAAGGAGATGTCCGTGGGTGATATCAGAGAACAGGTAAAAACCACCAACGCCAATGTGTCCCAGCACCTGAACATCCTTCGCAGCCAGGGAATCATCGACTATCGTAAAAACGCCAATTTTATCTATAACCGGATTCACGATCCACGCATCATTGAACTGATGCAGAAGATGCAGGCCCTGTTCTGCCCCAGTGTTCAATAAATCACTGTCAAAGGGTTTTCAGGGGAGACACGCTGCAGCCGCCACGGAAACAAAACGCAGCTGCCATCCCCTTCTCACCAGGATCCAGGCCGCAACAACCAGGGCCCGGATTCCCGCCAGGCGATGCAGCCGGGTACTGAAACTGCGGCTGCAGCACCGCAAGCTCCTTTCCGGTCCATGCGCATCAGCCACCTTTCCCGGCATCTGACCTTGCAATTGATGCGTTTCCCGAGCAGGTCCCGGGATGCCTGATACCGAAACGGCCGAAGGAGGAGCGGCACAGGTGAAGAGCCCGGCCGGCCTTTCAGGTACATCTCTACTTCTGTCTTCCCCATCCTGATGACCACTTCCATCCAAGAGATCTGGAAAGAGACCTTTCTCATCCTGCAAAGAAACTCCAGGCAGGTACTGGCACTGCACCTTTTTTTCATGGTCACTGCAGTGATTCTCTTTGCCCCGCTCACCGGATTGCTGGGACAATTCCTCCTTGAGCTCTCCGGACAGCCGATGCTTGCCGACCTTGATATTGTCTACTTTTTCCTCACCCCGTCTGGAATGACAACAGCCATTCTCATGGCCGCCATCAGCATCACCATCCTTGTCTTTGAGCAGACATCCCTGATGGCTATCTTTCTTGCTGACGCCGAACAGAGACCTTTGAACACCTTCTCAGCCCTGCTCTTCACATCCAGAAAGGCAGGGGCCATTTTCCGCTACGCAACAGGGCTTGTGCTGCGGCTACTCCTCATTACCCTTCCGTTTCTCGGGATGGCCGTGGCCATTGCCTGGGTGATGATAACGGATTACGACATCAACTACTACCTGGCAGCACGGCCCCCCATCTTTATCATTGCAGTCCTCTCCATTGCAGGGATTCTTTTTACCATGACCCATGTGCTGCTCCAGAACCTTTCCGGCTGGCTCCTGGCGCTCCCTCTTATCCTCTTCAGCATGAAAAGTCCGGCGGGCTGTTTCACTGAAAGCGAAGAGCTGAGCCACGGACAGAGAAAACTCAT
>JAMOMO010000303.1 GCA_027067035.1 Desulfobulbaceae bacterium | reverse complement strand
CCTCACCTGCCACCACACGTGATAAATCGGTCAAGGTCTCCACCCCGCCTATCAGCACACCTTCATCATTGCGAATAACCGCCGCGCTTTTCAAAAGGTGCCGGGGAGAGCCGTCTTTATGACGAAAAATGCATTCAGAACTCCGTATCTCTTCATCCTTGAACAGGGCACAGTATTTATCAATGGTACTGGCCCTGGCTGAAAAACATTGATCGCATTGAAAGAGATCGCAGCTTTTTCCCTGCAGTTCAGAAGAACTGTAGCCGAGCAGATCCTCAAATGCCTTATTTGCAAAGACAATTTTCCCTTCCCGACTCACCACCATCAATCCTTCCTGCATGGTATCGACAATTATCTTCCAGACATTTGTATCAAAAGGAAAAGACATCCCGATCCTCCACATCATTAGTGTTAACTGTTAATTAACACCATTAACATCTTGTTAGCATTTTGTAAACTTCCCAAATGGACCGAGGCGTGGATTGCAGGACAGGGTGCTAATATCAGCATGGAACAACAGCAGCTTACGAACACAAACAAACCCAACTCACACTATTGGCATCAATGTTGCTTAATGTATTACACATTGCAAAGTACCCATTGTAGTAGCTTTATTACCGGCTAATTTTACAAGGAGAATGAAAATGATCTTAGCAGCAGCAGTTGGATTTTTTGGCGGCGTGGCCTTTATGGTCCTGGTTATGGTCTGGTTTTTTCGGAATCAGATGGTGCAGACCTTTGAATCAAAATATGACTTTGAAGAGACGATCAAGCGGGCAGAGGCTGCAATAAAAAAATCTCAATGGGGTATTCCCGGCCAGCATGATGTCAATGCAATGACGGCCAAAAACGGGTTCAACCTCAACAGTCGGGTTCATATTATTGAGTTATGCAAACCTGAATACGCCAAGTATGTCCTGGATGAGCAGCCACATTTTGCTGCCATGATGCCCTGCAGTTTAGGTATCTACGAAGAGGACGGCAAAGTGAAAATCTCCAAGCTCAACACAGGTATGATGGGTAAATTCCTGGGTGGTACCGTAAAGACCATCATGGGAAAAATCGGCAGGGAAGAACACGCAATAGTAAAGGATATGTAAAAAATATTGCCGGCTGGGGCAGCTGTTCACAGCTGAGAATACGCCCGGCGGAAGTATTGCTGACATGTAACGATACAGAAAATCATGGAGTCTCAACGCATGGGGAAGAAAGTCTTTAAATTATTCTGGGTGGTTTTGCTGGTGCTCAGCTCTTTTACTCTGGGCTATACCTTAAAGCCCAAAACCAGCAGACGACCGCCGGCTTTGAATATGCGCGCCATGATGCGCAGCGGCAGATTCCCCATGCCCATGACCACCCCAAGGCACCGGTAAAAGCAGATGGGGGGGAAAATTCTACATCTGCTCAAGAACCGTCGCACCGTTCAGCTGACAGCCCTGGTGCTGTCCAATGCCTATTTTCTGTCGTTCCTGCGCTTTATCCCGTGCGGCTACCTGCAATGCTCCAACTGTTCACTTTCCACTTTTTCCTGTCCCCTGATCCTGATTCAACGTGGTGCCGTCATGGCCTCCATGGGCATGCTGGGAAGTATCAATTCCAAATTCGCAGCCACGGTTCTGGCAGCCTTTGCGGTACTTATCTTCTTTGGTGCCCTTTTCGGGACATTTGGCTGCGGCTGGCTCTGTCCCTTCGGTTTTCTCCAGGATCTACTGGCAAAGATCCCGGTAAAGAAAATCAGACTCCCCGGCTGGTCCGGCCACTTGAGACTGCCTATTTTTCTGGTTCTGGTTATCCTGCTTCCCTATTATACACGCCATATGACATTTTGTGATCTCTGCCCGCCCGGTACC
>JAMOMO010000302.1 GCA_027067035.1 Desulfobulbaceae bacterium | reverse complement strand
ACTGGGAAAATTACGTCGGGATATCGAGTTCTTGGATCGGCAATATGCAGATATTGATATTGAATTTGTTGAAATAACCGGAAAGTTTAATCCGGAGCTTATTCGGAAGCTTTCCGAACAGTGGGAAATTCCAGTTAATTTTATGTTTATCGGGTCACCCGGAGATCGTTTTCCTTACAGAATCGAGGAGCTGGGTGGGGTACGTCTGATTATTTGAAAGAGGAGGGAAAAGAAATCATGAAGTTGCCATACCTGTTGAATCCCCGCACAATTCGAGAACGGTTGATGCTGCTCAATTCCATTACGTTTGTGCTTATTTTGGCGCTGGTCTCCATTTACACCTATCAGCTTGTGACCCTGGAAAATAAACTGGTAACCATGGAGATGGTCGACGATCTTTTTAACAGTATCCTTGAATTGCGTCAGTATGAAAAAAATATAATGCTTCGATTAAACGAGGACAGTGTCCGGCAGGCGGGAGAATCATTACAGGTCGTTGACGGGTACTTTGCAAAGCTGGCCCCTGAATTCAGCCGGTCGGCAAAAAAAAATATTTTTATACATGTAAAGGACAACTTTGAGGAGTACAGAAACGTTTTTAATACCTGGTGTGCCGATGGAAAGTGCATTACCGACTCTGCCAGCCCCAAAGACAATCGTCTTGTCCAGCAACTTGGTCAGACGCTGGTTGGCAATGCCGCGGATTTGGTTCGTCTAAATAGAAAAAATATCAGTTTGGGCTTTAAGGAGATTCTTTTTTGGATGACTTTTCTTCCCGCCTTCATTTTCATGGGTGGGGCCATCCTGTTTTTTTCCCAGGTCAGAAGCATACTTAATCGTCTGTCCTCACTCAAACAGGGAACCAAGGATTTGGCGGCAGGAGAGTTTAAAGTCATTCCGATAACCGATGCCTCACCGGATGAAATATCCGGACTCATAAACCATTTTAATCAGATGGTGGAGACCCTTGAGCATAAACAGGAACAACTGGTTCAATCAAAGAAAATGGCTTCCATCGGGACCTTTTCTTCCGGTATTGCCCATGAAATCAACAATCCGCTCAATAACATCTCCCTGTCCACGGATACGCTGCTGGAAGAGTATGATACCATGGATGAAGAAGAGATTCTGGAAATCCTGGGTGATATCATGGAACAGACGGATCGGGCCAGTAAGATTGTTAAGAATCTGTTGGATTTTTCCAGGGCGCAATCTTCGGAAATGCAACCCTTATACATTGATTATATTCTCCATAAAACAACGAATTTAATTTTAAATGAGCTGCGTATTCATAAAATAGAACTGCACAAAAAAATTGATGATCTGCTTTCCCAGGTTAATGGTGATTTGCAGAAACTGCAGCAGGTGTTTTTGAATTTGATTATCAACGCTGAACAGGCCATCGGCACCCATGGAACAATCACTGTTCAGGCCAGAGAAACGGATGACGGCTATATTCAAACCGATATTACCGATACCGGCCCTGGAATTCCCGAGGAAAATCTGGAACAGATCTTTGATCCGTTTTTTACGACCAAGGAGGCGGGCAGGGGAACAGGTCTTGGCCTGTCCATTGTCTATGGCATTGTAAAAGAACACGGTGGATATATTGAGGTGAGCAGTAAACTTGGTAAAGGTGCGACATTTTCCGTGTATCTTCCCATTGTGAGGAAAGAGAAAGAAAAATCAAAAGAAGAAGAAGAAAGGTGAAGATATGTGATGGACTTGTACAAAGCCCATCACGTATTTATGAAAAGATGCCTGTTGCCGGAACAGGGTGACAGGCTTTCCAGGTTTGCCCGGTTGTACCCGTCTCCGCACTCATTGTGCACAAGCAACAGCAAGTATTACTTG
>JAMOMO010000301.1 GCA_027067035.1 Desulfobulbaceae bacterium | reverse complement strand
TCGAAGAGGCCAAGGACCTGCTCATCACCGCCAATCTGCGCCTCGTCTGTTCCATTGCCAAGAGATACACCGACCGGGGCTTAAGCCTTGCCGATCTGATCCAGGAGGGGTGCATCGGGCTGATGCGGGCCGTGTTCCGTTTTGACCACAACACGGGAAGACGATTCTCCACCTATGCCTCATGGTGGATACGCCAGGCCATCACCCGAGCCATCCCCGAGAAAACCAGAACAATAAAACTTCCCTGCCACTTTCTGGTATCACGCAATCATTTCAACAAGACCTTCAGTGGTCTGCGTAAACAGCTGGGCAGAAAGCCCACCATGAAAGAGTTGTCACAAAGCACCTACATGGACCACGACAAGATGCTTTCCATCATTGAAACCAGCATGGAGCCTGTCTCCCTCGAAGAACCGGTGGGAGACAACAGCCAGAACCTTATGGGGCTGATTGAAAACGAAAATGCGGTGCTGCCCGATGATATTATCATCACTTCGGATCTGCGAAAACAGGTGGAAAACATCCTCAGCACCCTCAGCAGCAGAGAGGCCCAGGTCCTTCGTCTTCGTTTCGGGCTCGGCGGGAGATGCGAATGCACCCTTGATGAGGTGGGAAAACAGTTCAATGTCTCCAGAGAACGGATCCGTCAGATTGAGCAGGAGGCCTTAAAACGTCTCAGGCACCCCACACGCAGCGACCACATGCGCTGTTTTCTGGAAAGCCATTGATCTTTTCGCTTCAGTCAGCCCTCCAGGGCCAACTGAAGCAGTGTATCGATGAGTCCGGTAAAATCAAGACCATGCTCAGCGGCTGCCTGGGGCAGCAAACTGGTGGGAGTCATCCCCGGAATGGTATTGGTTTCCAGCAGATAGAGTAAGCCATCCTCTCCGAGCATCATATCGGTTCTGGAGTAACCACGCAGCTGTAACACCCTGTGGGCACGCAGAGCATAGTCCCGGGCCAGGGCCGCCACATCATCCTCCACCTCCGCCGGGCACACTTCCCTTGATGCACCCGCCTGATATTTCGCGGTATAATCAAAAAAGGAAAATTCGTCTCCCGGAATAATCTCCACCAGCGGCAGGGGTGTCAGTTCAGCATTGCCAATCACTGCCACGGTAAGCTCCCGGCCGGCAATAAACTCCTCCACCATCACCTGGGAATCATGGCCGTAGGCAAGCAGCAGTCCCTCACGCAGTTCATTTATATCCTGCACCACACTCATCCCCAGGCTGGAGCCCTCACGTATGGGCTTTACAACAAGGGGGAAATGCAGTTTTTCGGCAAGCCGCCCCGGATCATTACAATCCTGCGGAACGGCCATCTCCCACCTGGCCACCGGAAGCCCATGAAGACGATAGAGGATTTTGGACATGTTCTTATCCATGGCAAGGGCACTGCCAAGAACCCCGGAGCCCTGGTAAGGAATTCCAAGCAGTTCAAGGTAGCCCTGGACCGTACCATCTTCACCATGGATGCCGTGGAGCAGAATAAAGGCCACATCAATATCCCCGGCTTCCCGCGCAAGCCGGTCAAGATCAGTTTTCGGGTCATAGCGGATGACCTCGTATTTATCCCGGTCAATTGCCTCTTCAAATCCCGACGCTCCCGCCAGAGAGACATCACGTTCCCCGGAGGCACCACCGGCAAGCAGCGCCACCCGAATTTTTTTATCAGCACTCATAGCCATCCTTTATTTTTCATCACCTGTAATGGATAGATTCATAACGGATATTCTACCCCATGACCGGAGCAAGATCCACCACCAGCTCCAAATCCTTACTGATTTTTTTGCACCATGGGGTACAATAGACGCATGAACGATGAAATATTCACACAAATTGCGGCAATTGTCGGACAGGAGCACTGCAGCAGAGAACTTGAGGAACGACACTGCTACTCCTACGACAACAGCAGACAGACCTTTCTTCCCGATGCCGTTGTCCTGCCTGACAGCACAGAGCAGGTGGCAGCACTGGCCAGGCTTGCGAACAGCAGAAAGATCCCGCTGGTTGCCCGTGGTGCAGGGAGCGGCACCACCGGTGGCGCCCTCCCGGTCCGTGGCGGAATCGTGTTGAGCTGTACCCGCATGAACCGTATCCTTGAAATAGACAGGGAAAACCAGATTGCCATCGTGGAACCGGGGCTCATCACCGGAGAGTTTCAGCAGGAGCTGAAAAAACAGCGGCTCATGTACGCGCCGGACCCTGCCAGCCTCAAATTCTGCACCATTGGCGGAAACGTAGCAGAATGTGCCGGAGGCCCGTCCGCCATCAAATACGGCGTCACCAAAGATTCCATCATTGGTCTCGAGGTGGTGCTTGCCAGCGGAGACATACTCAGAACAGGAACCCGTACCGAAAAAGGCGTTGTGGGCTACGACCTCACCCGCCTCTTTATCGGATCCGAAGGAACCCTTGGAATTATAACAAAAATAATAACCAGACTCCTGCCCCTGCCTGAGCACAAAGAGACGTTCCTCCTCACCTCAGGTTCCCTTGCAGAAGCCACGGAACTGGTTGCCGCCATTCTTCAGGAGAACATCCTTCCCTGTACCCTGGAGTACATGGATAAAACCGCCATACAGGTGGTTGCCGACCTTCTCCCCGGTGCCCTGAAAAAAGACACCGAGGCCATGCTGATCATTGAAATCGACGGTGACCGGGCGCACACCGGGAGACAGACGCAGCTGCTGCAGAAACTCGCCGCAACCAGGCAACAATGCAGCCTGCGGCAGGCCGGTACGGAGGCGGAAATTGCAGAGATCTGGAAGGCCAGACGGTCGATCTCCCCCGCAGCATTCACCCTCGCCCCCCATAAGACCAGTGAGGATGTTGTGGTCCCAAGGAGCCGCATCCCGGAACTTGTCCAATTCTGCGAGACCCTTGGCAGCAGACTCGGCCTTACCATCCTCACATTTGGACACGCCGGAGACGGAAACATCCATGTCAACATCATGTCCGACAACAGCAAAGAGGGAGAAGAAGCCAGGGTCGCTGCTGCCAAAAAAGATCTTTTTGAAAAAGTTCTCAGCATGGGGGGAACCCTTTCAGGAGAACATGGAATTGGAACAAGCAAGATGCCATACATCAGCATGGAGCTCAATGACACCAGCCTGAGGGTCATGCGCCAGATCAAAGAGCTTTTTGACAGAAACAATATTCTCAACCCCGGAAAAATCTTTCCTGAAAGCAGCTCCGGTGATCCATCACCCTTTCAGTGAAAAATCCATTGACATACGCAGAAGTTTTTTTTATATAAAGAAGTTTATTGTCGTGACTTTTTATAATTGTAATGAAAGTCTGGAATTTTGTGTTTTCGGATTTTTCGTAAATATTGTTGATAACGGAGCCCCAAATGATAGAAGTTGAAGTTCGTGGAGATCTTGAGTATGCCATCAGGCAGCTGAAAAAGAAACTGCAGATTGATGGAATCAAAAGAGAGCTGAAACGCCGGGAACACTACGAGAAACCCAGCGTTAAGAAACGTCGCAAACAAGCTGAAGCTCGACGCAAACTCCGCAAGTTTAACCGTGTCAGACGCGGCTGAGAGCAGAAAAGCATTGTTTTACCTGCGCCCGCTGTAACACCTGCAACGGGCGTTTTCTCTTTTCCCACCACAGTCTGCCATCGCCGGAAAACCCCTCCCACAAGAGTTTGCTGCTGCCAAAGAGCTCTTTCTTCACCACCTCATCACCGAGAGACGCTTTGCAGAAAACACCGTCAAGGCCTACGACGCAGACATCCATTTTTTTCTCCGTTTTCTCGCGGGCAGAAAAAAAGAACTGAAGCAGGTCAACGGCAAAGTCATTCATGGATTTCTTGAGCACTGTCGCACAAGGAACATCTCACATCGCAGCAATGCCAGAAGAATCTCCGCCCTGAGAAGTTTCTTCAGCTATCTCACGGCACAGCATCTTGTTACCGGCAATCCTTTTTCCAACACAACGACTCCCAAAAGCGGCACAAGTCTCCCCAAAGGCTTATCCGTGGCCCAGGTAAACAGCCTTCTCCAGCCCCCCGCAGTCTCCACCCCACTGTCACAGCGAAATCACGCCATGCTCCAGACCCTCTACTCAACAGGACTGCGGGTCTCAGAGCTGGTAAGCCTGCCTGTCACCAGCTGCAACCTTTCTTCCTGCTTCCTCCGGGTTCTGGGAAAGGGGGAAAAAGAACGCCTGGTCCCCTTTGGCATCCCCGCAAAAGAGGCCATTGAGACCTATATGGAATCTGCCCGTCCCCTGATTCTGAAGGGAAAACGCAGCAACACACTGTTTATCACCAATCGTGGCAAAGGAATGACCCGTCTCCGGTTCTGGCAGATAGTCAAAGAGGCGGCTCGCGCGGCAGGGATTCATGAAACCATTTCCCCCCACAGTCTGCGCCACTCCTTTGCCACCCACCTTCTCTCCCATGGAGCCGACCTCCGCTCAGTACAGATCATGCTGGGACATTCAGATATTACCACAACCCAGATCTACACCCAGGTTGACCAGAAACGTCTCAAATCGATCCACAGGAAATTCCATCCACGAGGCTGACGGGTTCCCTGGATCAGAAAAGTACCAGAAGCGGTCCGCTGTTTACCGGACCAGCTGCAAAAAACACCACAAAGGCAATCCCCCGACAGCATCGTCACAGGGTCACGATTTTCTCCCGTTTTTCCACAAGGGTGACTAAAACAACTGGTAAAGAGTAAGAAAAATAGAGTACCATCCATTTACCGGCCTCCGAGAATTTCGTTCAATGATGGACATGTAAGTTATTGAGTTATTTTTTATGAAAGTCATTACTTCCCACCTCAATGCCGACTTTGACAGTCTTGCATCAATGATTGCAGTTCAGAAGCTCTATCCTGATGCAGCCATGGTTTTTCCCGGCTCCCAGGAAAAGAATGTGCGTCGGTTCATTGCGGAAACCCTCCAGTACAGATATGACTTCATAAAGCTCAAGCATATTGATATCAGCCACATTTCCACCCTGATTGTGGTGGACACCAGACAAAGATCCCGGATAGGTGAACTGGGAAACTGCCTTGACTCCGCTGACACTGTAGTTCATCTTTACGATCATCACCCGGATAACAGGGACACCATAAGGGGAACAGTTGAGGTAATTCGCCAAGTTGGTTCAACTACCACAATTATATGCCGGATTCTGAAGGAGAAAAAAATCCCCATCAGTTCTGAGGAGGCCACCATATTCGGCCTTGGAATTTATGAAGACACGGGATCCCTCACCCATCTCACCACCACTCCCGAAGACCTCCTTGCTGCCGCCTGGCTCGTTGAACAGGGAGCTCAGCTTGATGTTATATCCCAGTTTCTCTCCTATGATCTCACCTCCCGCCAGGTCAGCCTTATCCATGAACTGGGAAAAACAGCGCAGTCATACACAATTTCAGGAACAAAAGTTGTCCTTGTAAATCTCACCCTGCAAAAATATGAGGATGACTTCTCCCTCATTGTCCGCCGTTTCATGGTGATGGAAAACCTCGACTGTCTCTTTGCACTGGTCTGCATGGAGGGACGTATCTACCTCATTGCCAGGTCACGAATCCCTGAAGTCAACGCCGGTTCCATTGCAAGGGATTTCAATGGCGGCGGCCATGCCTCCGCCGCTTCGGCCACCATTCGCGACATGACCATGATCGAGGCCCAGGAACAACTCATCCGCAGTTTTCACCGTCACATCAAGCCACAGGCCATTGCCGGAGAAATGCTGTCCCGTCCGGTCATCAGCATCCCTCCGGAGACCTCCATCCTCGAGGCCAACAAACTGCTCACCAGATACAATATCACCGTACTTCCCATCCTCAGCAGCAACGATGACGGCACTGACCATCAGGGCCAGATCATTGGGACCATTTCCCGCAGAATCGTTGAAAAGGCAATCCATCACAACCTGGGGACATTCCCGGTGAGTGATTACATGTCCACTGATTTTGAGGTGCTTCCCCTGAGCGCCACCCTGGCCGAGATTGAGGAGCTGATCATAGAAAAGAGACAGCGCCTGATACCCATCATCCATGAAAAGCAGCTTGAAGGAGTAATCACCCGCACCGACCTCCTCAACATGCTCATTAATGATCCCGGACACTTTCCCCAGGATCTTGACCGGGAAAACGACCATCCCACCCGCGAGAAAAACAAAAACATCCTCCAGCTCATGAGTGAAACCCTGGATCGTGACATGATCATCCTTCTTCGGACCATCGGTGAAGTTGCCGACGATATCGGTTTCAAGGCCTATGCCGTTGGAGGATTTGTGCGTGACCTGCTGATAAAACAGAAGAACCTGGATCTTGACATTGTGGTGGAGGGTGACGGAATCATCTTTGCAAAGCGGCTGGTCGACAAACTGGGAGGCAGGGTCAGGAGCCACGATCGTTTCATCACCGCCAATGTCACCCTGGCAGACGGTTTCAAGATTGATGTGGCCACTGCCCGACTGGAATACTATGAGTACCCGGCTGCCCTGCCAACCGTCGAACTCTCCTCCATCAAGCTTGATCTCTTCCGGCGCGACTTCAGCATTAACGCCATGGCCCTGCAGCTCAACCCTGACAAATTCGGAATGCTCATCGATTTTTTCAACTGTCAGAACGACCTCAAGGACAAGCTGATTAAAGTACTTCACAATCTGAGCTTTGTTGAAGACCCCAGCCGTATCCTGCGGGCCGTCCGCTTTGAAAAGCGTATGGATTTCAGAATTGCACGACACACCGAACGATTGATTCACGGGGCCGTGAAGATGGACCTCTTTGGGCAGGCCACCAACCCGAGGCTGTTTGCAGAACTGAAACAGATTTTCACCGAAGAAAACCCCCTGCTGGCGATCAGAAGACTGGCCGATTTCAACCTGTTTCAGTTCCTCTGGCCGGACCTGCGCCCCAATCTCAAAACCGATCGCCGCTTCCTGCACATTCTCAGACAGACACAGCAGGCCCTCTCCTGGTTTTCCCTGCTCTACCTTGATGAAAAAATCGAAGCCTGGCGCATCTATCTTCTTGCGGTCATGGCGCGCTCCCGGCCACGACAGATTGAGACATTCTGCGAACGCTTCCAGGTTCACAAACAGATCTGTCATGAACTCATCACCCAGAAGCTCAAGGCCGAGGAACTTGCCAACTCGCTGTACTCAAGCATCCCTGACAAAAACAGTATTATTGACAGGATGCTCTCCCCACTTTCCAACGAAGGCCTCCTCTACCTCATGGCCATAGCGAGGAAAAAAGAGATCAAACAGACGGTCTCCCTCTATGTCACCACTCTGCGAAACATACAGCCGATACTCAACGGTGACGACCTGAAAGATGCCGGCTACACTCCAGGAGAACTCTTCAAGGATATTTTTGCAGCATTGCGGGACGCACGCCTGGACGGCAGAGTTGAAAGCCGGGAGGATGAAGAACAGTATCTCTTACAACACTTCCCCCATCCCACCGAAGAGACGTAACCTGGCCCTAAATAGTCACCACCTGATTGCGACCATTGGACTTTGCCACATACAGGGCCGTGTCAGCCTTATCAATAAGCGCATCCCGGTCGTCTCCGGCGGAAAATCCCGAGACACCGATACTCACAGTAACAGCCAGAACCTTCTCCCCGAGCTGAAGGGGATTATTCATGATCTCAAGGCGCAAATCCTCCGCCATTTTCGTGGCCCGCTGCAGATCACAGCCTTTGAGAAGAAGCAGAAACTCCTCTCCCCCCCAGCGGCACTTAATATCTGTTTCACGCAGACGGGTACGTATCAGGACAGCGACGTGTTTCAGTACCGCATCCCCTGCAAGATGACCGTGCTCGTCGTTGATCCGTTTAAAGTGATCTATGTCGAGCAGCAGTAACGACAGATCCCCCGGAACCCGTCCGAGATCAAGAACCAGTGCATCAAAGAGCATATCAAATGCCTGACGGTTGTAGAGCCCGGTGAGTTTGTCAATGGTTGCCATTTTCTCGATATCCCGCTGATACGAAGAGATGGTCCGGTTGGTGAGAAGTAACACCACAACCACCATCACCCCGCAGACAAGCAAATTCAACAGCAGGGTTCTGGTCAGTTTATCCTGCCCCACCAGTTCACCCTGCACAACCACCAGATACCAGCCGAACTCTTCAATATAGCGTACATTAAAAGAGACAGCATGCCCATCCAGATCATACTGCAGTGATGCCGAGTCCACGGC
>JAMOMO010000300.1 GCA_027067035.1 Desulfobulbaceae bacterium | reverse complement strand
TGACTGTCGTCGCGAGATCATCGAGACCCTTGAAGAGATGGGTTTTGAGATTGAGGCATCTCACCATGAAGTGGCTGAGGGACAGCATGAGATCAACTTCAAATATGCCGATGCCCTCACCGCAGCCGACAACACCATTACTTTCAAATGGGTTGTAAAGTCTGTTGCAGCACGCTACGGCCTCTATGCCACCTTTATGCCGAAACCGATTTTTGGAATCAATGGTTCCGGTATGCATACCAACCAGTCTCTCTTTAATGCCGATGGAACCAATGCCTTCTTTGACGAGAATGCTCCCCTTCAGCTTTCCGAGACCGCATACCACTACATCGCCGGTGCCCTGAAAAACGCCCGTGGTTTTGCAGCTGTTACCAATCCCCTGGTAAACTCCTACAAACGTCTTGTTCCCGGTTATGAGGCTCCTGTTTACGCCGCATGGTCCGCGTCCAACCGCTCAGCCCTCGTTCGTATTCCCGCATCCCGTGGACTGGGAACCCGTACAGAGATCCGCTGCCCGGATCCGACCTGTAACCCGTACCTCGCTCTCGCCATGATGCTGAACTCAGGTCTTGACGGTGTGAAGAACAAACTGACTCCTCCGGCATCCGTTGATCAGGATATCTTCAAGATGAGCGCAGCCGAGATGGATGAGGCGGGAATCGTGGTAATGCCCGGCAGCCTCAAAGAGGCCATCGAAGAGCTTAAGGCCAGCCCCATTGCCAAAGAGACTCTCGGACCCCATATCTTTGAGAAATACATTGAGGCCAAAGAGGCCGAGTGGGATAGCTACCGTACCGCAGTTACCGACTGGGAGCTTGATGAGTACCTTGATATCTACTAGCTGCTGATTCCCTCTTCGGGGACGACGCATTTGGTGAAAGCCCTGTTGACCGGAAGGTCGGCAGGGCTTTTTTTTGTGTTTTCCACCGGCGATATGCTGCAGGCAATTTGTGGTGCGGAATGCATCATCAGCCGGATAATGGATTTATCGCGTGATGTGTACCGGAGGTGGCGGAATCATCCGGATGGTGATTTTTGTGGGAAATTTTGTGTCACAGGACCGGTTTGTTAAAAAAAAAAGAGCGCATGATTTTTTTTCCTGAAAAGGAGGAATGGGCGGATTAATTGTCGGGAGATGTTGATTTCACAGAAAAATCGAAAAGTCAAATTTAATTTTCGGGAGAAGCGCAGAGAGGTAAGTGAGCTTTTGCCGCTGTTTGGACAAAGAAATGAAAAATTGGCTATTTACAGCATTGCTAATAGATGATATTATATAGTAAATAAGATTCTTTTTTTTGCGACTGTTCCAGGAAGTGCCTTTTTTTTATGTACGGGACTGGAAGCGGAGTCGATGAAAGTTTATCAGTATCATAAAAGGTGTTGAAATGAAAAAGACCTATCTGGTAGCCACGTTAACAGGGATTTTTGCTGTTGCTCTGCTTGGATCTGCCCAGGCAGCCACGATAACCATCAATGAGATTCCAGATACTGTGGAGTATGTTGACAGTATAACGTCATACACAACCACCGGATTTGATATGACCGGCATGACGGTGAGTGTTGCGTATGAGGGTGGTGGTTTTGATACCGTGACATGGGATGCCGGCGGAGTCGGTACTGGTGCCGTGGGTAATGGCTGGTCCCTGTATATGAATGATCCAAGTCTGACTACCTATTATGGCGGCTACTGGATATTTGATGTTGCTGCAGGTGGAACCGCCATTAATTCGATCCTGCTCGAGGGTTTTGACAGCAATGTGCTGTTTGATGACGAAGCCCCGGCGTATGTCGGTGATGTGGGCACCGCGGGATCCGGTTATGGAAATGAGTTGACCATTGATAATGCGTATAACGGCATGCCCGATACAACGTATTCTGGTGAAATAATTGTTTCCTACATAGGAGACGTTGCCATAACAGGCACTGCAGTGTATGGAGATGTCTATCAGAGTATGCTGATTGATTTTACCGCAGGTGGGGCATTCACAGAAAAAGACAGCCTGTTTTTTTATCAGGATACAGATAATATAGTAAATCCGGTACCGGAACCGGCCACCATGCTTTTATTTGGTGCAGGTCTCAGTGGACTGCTGGGTATGCGTGCCAGAAGAAAAAGAAAATAGACAGGTTTTTGAAAGAAAAACTGTTTGATGTGGAAAGCAGGATCCTTACGGATCCTGCTTTTTTTTTGCCCGAAAAATGGCGCTGTGACGATGTGCCGTTATTCGGCTTCAAGCAGGTACCTTTCAAGGAGGTCTGTTGTAAGCGGAAGTGAGTTGATGTCTCTGGGCATGGTTAGTCTGATAATGCGTAGCGTGCGGACAAGTTCAGAATTGCATCTGAAGATGTGTTTATGGATTCTGTGGTCCAGGGCATGGTGATAATGAGAAAAGTATTGTCCGCCGGAGAGCCAGATCATTTTTTCCGCTTCAGTCATGTCATGGATTGCAATGGTATCTCCTGTATCCAACATGACAATTGTGTGCAGGATGGTACTGCTGCTTTGAAACTGTTCCGGGACAAAGAGGATATGCTTTGGAATGGAAGGGGATATAAGGGGAAGCGAATCCGGATCGTAGCCAATGGCAATTGCCGCATCTGTACGGAGTTTAAGGCGTGCTATACCGGGGAGAACGTGAGCCGGGGCTGGTGACCTTGTTGAAACAGCTGTCACATCATCAGAGAGAAGATGGTGTCCCCTGGAAAGCAGGGAGCCGCTGAGAGTGGATTTGCCGAAACCTTTCTGACCGATAATCGTCAGGGCCCTGTTGCCGATTTCAACGGTGCTGCCGTGGAGTACAAGAAGCTCTCTCTGCTGGAGAATCGCGGCGAGAACAATCCCATACAGAGGCTGGGTGAGTACTTTTGGTTCCGGTCTGTGCCCTTCTTCGGGGCAGATGGAGATTTTCCGGCCGTTACATATTTCATAGAATGCAACACCGGGCCAGTGAATACCGATACCATTCTCTGTTTTGAATATTGAGGTATGCCGGGTTTCTGACGGAATGGATTCAGGGGAGTTGTTTAAGACTATACTGACGGCGGTGGAGCTTTCCGGGATCTTGCTGTAGCCTGGAAGCTCAACTTCAGAGCTGAAAGAAAGACCGTACGCAGTATAGTAGTGCAAAAAGAACCGGGCCTTAAAGAGTTAGGGGAGGCTGTTCTCAGCTGACACAGGGCTGGTCGCCAAAGAGAACCCCATCGCATTTGGCACCTTCTTCTGTTGCCTGCGTAAGCTGCTCGGCAGAGCCATGAATGGTGATGCTTGGGGGAACGTACGGCGCTCTTTCTTTATCTTCACAATGTCGCCTGGTCGAGCCATTTGCATCTGTCTGGATAGTTGTCATGTCAGTTCTCCGGGGTACTTTGTAGCCATTGTGATAAATTGATACAGCGTAACAGAAAGCCAAAATCAGGAAGAGTTACCTGTGATGGGGTGTCAGAAAACTGACAGCATAACTCAAGGAACTTTCCTTTATTCAGGTAATTATAAGTAGGCTCATATAAATTGTCAACTTGAAATGAGAACCATTTGCTTCGGGGGATTGAGAAGGCAGTGGTTAAGCTTGCGGCAAAGTTTGTTTTATCTCTTCTTGTGCAGATTCTTTCAGGAAGGACGTTGTTCAGAGACGTTCTAATGATATGGCGGTTGTAACCATTGTGAAATTTCATTTCAGAAGGGAGAGATAAACAGAATTCAATGACTCTTTTATCGAAAAAGGGATACCGGCTTATAATATTATTGCAAATACAGAGGCCCTCCAATAACTCAAGAGCAATTGAATGCAGCGGCTGCATAATTGTATTTCTGTGATGTGAGAATGCATCTTGCCCGAACCTGGGTTTACTGGCTGCGGCAAGCAGCAGCCTGTCGCGAATTGCGTTCTGGCGTATAAAGGATGGATTCAGGTTGGAAAGTCTCTCTGGAATTTCTCCCGGCAGAACTCCACCGGGAAAAAACGGGGTGATTCTGCAGGAAACAGTGGCTTTTACAACTTTCAGGAACATTCGGAGGCTTTTCCGAAACGAATGATTTCCGATGGCCCTGCATTCCTGTGCCAGTCGAAACCAGTGTCCCTGAAGAAGATACTCGGACAGAACTCCAGTCCCATGCGAAATTGCGGAATCACCATCGTGCCCATCCAGCAATACTCTCACTCCCTTCTTTGCCGCAAGGATTGCAAGCTCCCTGATCATAAAGAGATGTGGGCCAAAGAATGGTTCATCAGAAGAGTGAAAGGTTGCGTCATAGGCAATACCCGGATCAATTTCATCGACAGGTACAGAGTGGGGAATAACTTCGTATCTTTTGATGATTTCCTGAAAATATTCACGTTCATCACATTCCGTGATTGTGTCAAAAACCCCGGAAAAGGTGTGCAGTGGACCCGGTAATTGCTTTTGCAGAGGGCCTGCTGCCATGCAGACTATTGAAGATGAGTCAAGCCCGCCACTGAGCAGAGAACCGACAGGATAAGCAGACCGCAGCCTGCAGCGGACAGCCTCCTGAAAGATATCATGGAACTGTTCCCGGTATTCTGTATCATTTGCACAGTGCAGCTTCACCGGATGCGGCTGCCAGTACTGTTCAATAAACTGTTTTTCCGGAGTTACTTCAAGAAAGTGGCCGGGTGGCAGCCTGAAGATATTGGTGTAAAAGGTGGAGCTGTTTTCAGTGATGACGCAGCTCAGGTAGTCGGCAATTCTGTCTTCGTTTATTGCTGTATCGCACCCCTGAACGGCAAACAGTCCCTTTATTTCCGAGGCAAAGGCAAAAACGGAGCTGTTCAGAAAATAGTAAAAGGGCTTGATGCCCATATGGTCTCTGGCGCAGAAAACCGTTCTTCTGGCACTGTCCACTATTGCAAATGAAAAGTCACCAAGCAGATGATGTACACAGTCCCTGCCCCATTTTTCATAGGCGGCAAGGATGAGAGCACTGTCCGCAGTCGTACTGAGTGGCCGGGTCCAGGAGAGTGCATCACGCAGTTCATCCCGGTTGTCTATTCGGCCATGCCTGGTGATCAGCAGCCGGCCTTCCGGTGACTGTGCCGGTAAGCTCTCAAAGAGTGACTCAGGAGTGTCGTGGAGCATGCAGTGCAGGAGTCCGGCGTATTGAACGCTTCGAACAGTAATGCCGTCAGGTCCACGATGGGCAAGGGCTTTCCCCATGGCGGAGAGCTGTTGAGGGTCCAGCTCCCTCTGCTCCCTGTTGAAGATCCCCCCGATACCACTCATGGCTGGTCTCCGGCAGAGGATGAGGGGAATTCGCTGTACTGATCCAGGCCGGGAATATCACCTAAGAGAACGGTGTCGTCCATGGTGAGCCAGGCATGGGCTTCAAATCCGGTCTCCCGGTCATTGTTGACACCAATGTGGATTGTTGTTCGGAAGCCGTTTTCTGCAAAAAGCTTTTTACCGGCCAGGGATTGGGCCAGGCAGGTGCTCAAGGGGACAAACTGATTGGCCCGCTGAATCAATCTGGCCATTCTCAAAGGGGGAATGCCGGAAGTTTTCGGGGTTTTGAAAAGGTCTTCCGCCTGCCTGTTTACCTGTGAGAAGAGTGCCTGGAGAGATGTTGTTTTCAGTTTGATGCGAAAGTATCCTATGCATAAAACAGCTTTGAGAAAGAACTGTTTCTCGTCCATGGGAAGACGGGTGAATTTACGCAGGAGCTTCATTTGCAATGCTTATGAGTCGGTTTTCGGCAAGATCCGCCAGAAAACTGATAATCTCATCTTTACATGAAGCTTCCGTGACATCATAGGTGGAGACGACTTCATTGACAATGTCCTCAAAACTGACGGGTCTTTCCAGCAGCTTCCATATTGTCGAGGCAACAGAGTTCAGCTGGCTGTAAATTCCGGATTCCAGATCAAGGATAATGGTTTCCTGGTCAAGGTCTGTTGAGAGCTTGTCCTGCAGACGACAGAAATACAGTGTTGCCAATTGCGGGTTGTCCGGTGATAGTGTTTTCTCTATGTCCATAATAAGCGGTGTGGAAATTGATTGCCGATCTTGTCTCTTCCCTGAAGAAGCATCAGATAATGCAACTAATAGTGGAGCAGAGATCCTTCTTTTTTCGCGATTTTCAAACCATAATAAATGGATACACTGCCAAGTGCTACAAATAAGAGTGAAAGCAGGCAGAGAATGACGAGCTGCCGGCGGATTTCAACGATTCCGGCACCATTTAACAGTACCTGACGAATGGCTTCCAGGCCGTGGGTGACGGGAAGAATGTCGGAAAAAGGCAGCAGCCATTTCGGGAGCACCGAAACGGGATAGACCACCCCGCCAAGGAGGCCCGATGTCATGACAATAAGGCTCCCCACAGGGTTCCCCTGCTTGAATACCAGGATAAACGAAGCGGATAACAGGCCGATTCCGAAGAGAGGCAGCAGGGTGAGCAGAAAGCTCAGAGCCAGGGCAGCAGCGTTCACCGAAGGGTAGGAGAGTCCGAAGACGAAAATTCCAACCAGAAAGTAGAAAATAATCCGGAAACTGGTGGAGAGTAATTTGTAGCTGAAGGAGGAAATAAGGATGGTGGAAATGGATGTGGGGGTAACCAGGAGGGACTCCAGTGTCCCCAGCATCTGGGCCGTACGTATCTCGTTGGAAAAGGTGTTTGTGGCAGTGGCTATGAAATCGGTGAGGGCAACACCAATCAGGACAAAGGGAAAGTAATGGCCGCCATAGGGTTCAAGGCTGCTGCTGGGTTGACCGTCAAACATTTTTGAGATCAGAAAAAAGGAAAAGGTGGTGATGAGAATGCGAAACCCCTGGGAAACAAAGTTGAGCCGGTAGCTTGCAGCGGTTTTAAAGTCACGCCTTAAAAAAGCCAGGAATTTCACTGGAAGGTGTCTCCTAGCTGACATGGCCGATATCCCTGTTCTGTGTTGTGACAAGTTCGGTGAATATGCTTTCCAGTGATTCTGTAACCGCGCTAAGCTCAAATATCTCCACCCCGCCTGCTGACAGTTCCCTGACGAGCTGTGGGATCTGTTCCGGGGAGGCTGCACTGTGGCAGGTGGTGAGACCGTCATGCGTGTGGACAATGGAACTGAGATGATACTTTTCAAGTACCTTATCCGGCCCTTTCAGGGTGAAAAGGAAACCGGATCGCCCGCTTACCAGCGTTTTGATCTCCCGGGCAGGTCCGCTGTGCAGGAGTCTGCCATGGCGGAGGATGGCCAAACTGTCGCAGATTTCATCCGCTTCATTGAGTTTATGGGTGCACCAGAGGATGGTCTTCTGTTCTTTGGCTGAGAGGACCTCTTTTGTGAAGCTGAGGAATTCCCGTGTGGCAATGGGGTCGAGACTGCTTGTTGCCTCATCGAGCAGGATGACTTCCGGTTCCGGGAGCATGGCCCGTGCAATGGAGAGACGCTGTTTCTGCCCTGCCGAGTAGTTCATGAATCTGAAATCCGCCTTATCCTGCAATTGAGTCAATTGGAGCACTCTGGCTATTCTGTCTTTTTTTGCGTTCCCTGAGAGGTTGTACAGTGCAGCAAAAAAATCAAGATTTTCCCGTCCGGTGAGTCGCCAGTAGAAGGTTCGGTCATTGGTGTTGACCATTCCTATCTTTTCACGCACAGCAGCGGACTGTTGCGACAGTGAACAGCCTGCTATACTTCCGTCTCCACTGTCAGGGGAAATGAGGGTGGCAAGAATTTTGATCAGTGTTGTCTTTCCGGCACCATTAGGACCAAGCAGCCCCATGATCTCCCCTTTCTCAACGGTGAGTGAAATATCATCCAGCGCTTTGGTGTAACGAGGTTTTTGAAAGAGAAATGTCTTCCAGTTTCGTTCCGTAAAGGTTTTTGAGATATGATGGAGTTCGATTGCCGGTGGCATAGGGTCTGTGTAAATGTTGGTTAATGATGTGAAAACATATAATTAAACTATACGTGATTCGGGAATACTTGTAAACAGCAGCTGTGCTAACGGCTGTGAGGGGCAAAAAAAAAGCCTCTTTTGTAGAAAAAAGAGGCGGAGGGATCAGGAGAAGAAGGACTTATTTGGTTGTAATCTCTTTGGCAAGGTTCTTGTAAATTTTAGGGCCGATGCCCTTTACATTCTGCAGATCTTTTATGTTTTTGAATGGATGCTCTTTACGATATTTTATAATTGCCTCTGCCTTTTTCTCACCGACTCCTGGCAGACTGGTTAAGGTGGCCTTGTCAGCCGTATTAATGTTTACTGCCGCAATGGCCAGGTTAACTGTCAGGAATAGAAAGGTCAGTACAATGAGGACATATTTCTTCATGGGATACTCCTTAGGTTAGGGGAGAGTTCCGGTTATTCAGAACCCTTATGCCTAACAGTATAATGGACCATTTCCGAAAGTAAAGATTATTTTACCGGATGCAGCCCCGCTATACCTGACCACCGCAATTGTATTGGACGCAGTATCTGAAGATTTAATGGAGGATGACGCCCCGTTCCCGCAGTTCTGTAATAATCTCGTTGACACAGTCACGTAAGGGGCGGGTCCCGGTGTCGAGTTCAATATCCGGGCTTATCGGTGCCTCGTAGGGAGATGATATCCCGGTGTAGTTTTTGATCTCTCCGGCCCGTGCCTTTTTGTATAATCCTTTGACATCACGTTGTTCACAGATTTCGAGTGAGCAGTTGCAGTAGATCTCAATGAGGTTTTCCGGACCGATAATCTGTTTCACCTGTTCCCGGTCAGCCCGTAACGGCGAGATAAAGGCGGTGAGCGAGATAACCCCGGCATCAAGGAACAGATTCACCATTTCAGCAATACGGCGAAGGTTTTCCCGGCGATCCTCAAGACTGAAGCCCAGGTCACCGCATAATCCGTGACGGACATTGTCACCATCAAAGACATAGGTTCTGCAACCCATGAGATGGAGGCGTTCTTCAACGGCATGTGCCAGGGTGGACTTTCCGGAACCGGACAGGCCGGTGAACCAGAGATTGATGCTCATATGGCCGTTCAGGGTTTCCCTGCGGGGACGGCTGACCGCGGCACGCTGCCGGATAACATCTGGTGATTTCATTGAGGAGTAGTGGTGGTTCGTTTAATCAGGGACAGACCCGGATATAAGGATTTGTTCTGTATCGGGGTCTGTCCCCG
>JAMOMO010000299.1 GCA_027067035.1 Desulfobulbaceae bacterium | reverse complement strand
AGCGGCACGTTTTTTTTCTTCGTTCTGTTACATGGTTTCGAACTGCGGGACCTCCACCGGCAACGGAAAAGCAACCTTATTTTCCTCTCCCGCAGCCAGCTAAAATGACAGCAGAAAAAAATACTGTCATTTTGGTTGGTGTCATTTAGCCATTTTCAGGGTAATAGACCCACACTGTCAGCAACTTTCCCAGGAAGCACTTCAGTCTTTTTTCCAGAGAGAATAAAGCATTCACAAGGAGCACTTTTCTTCAGCGACAAGACACAAGAGGACCTATGAACACCTTTTTTACCGCACTACTGCTCATTGGAGCCGGTGGACTGGCAGCACTTGCCACCTTCAAACGTTATTCGTTGATGAAAAGCATCGCAGTTGCCGCCATCACGGGCGGCTGTGGAGTCGGCGCATACGATGCAGTATCACGGCTTCTGCAGCATACAGAACCGATGCGCAGCAGCCATGCCTGGCTGCAGACATTTACCTTCTCGCTGAAAATTGATGCCCTCTCCGCCTTTTTCCTCATCCCGATTTTCCTTATCCCGGCAGTGGCCGCCCTTTACAGTTTCCAGTACATGCATGATGCCAGACGCAGTGCTGCCACGGCAAACAACTATTTTTTCTATTCGCTCCTCATCATCTCCATGGCCCTTGTGGTCTGCGCAGACAACCTGATCACCTTCGCCTTTGCCTGGGAACTGATGTCCATATCCTCCTTCTTTCTCGTTATCTACGATTCCCATAAAAAAAGCACCAGGGATGCAGGCTACATCTATTTTATCTTCACCCAGGCAGGCGCTCTCATTCTCTTTGCCGCCTTTGGGGTCATCTATTCTCACACCGGTTCACTTTCCTTTGAAGGAATATCCGCCATATCCGATTCCGCCAAGCTTCTCATCTTTGTCCTTATTCTCATCGGCTGCGGCTCCAAGGCTGGTATCATGCCGCTTCATGTATGGTTGCCGTACGCTCATCCCGCAGCACCAAGCCATGTCTCAGCTGTAATGTCAGGGGTCATGATTAAAATAGGAATTTACGGAATAGTGCGCTTCTACCTCCTCCTTGAGCCACGCTCTGTACTTTTTGGCCAGATTGTCATCTCACTCGGGATCGTTTCAGGAATCTTAGGCGTTGTCTACACCATTGGAAAGCAGGACATCAAGAAGATGCTTGCCTACTCCAGTGTGGAAAACATCGGAATCATCCTCCTGGGCCTTGGAGTGGGTATGCTGGGCGCAGCTGCCGGGAACACACCCATGGCAGCCTTTGGATTTGCCGGTGGCCTGCTTCACATCCTCAACCACTCCATCTTCAAGTCCCTGCTCTTCATGGGAGCAGGTTCCGTTATCCATCAGACCGGAAGCGGTGCCAGTAATGAACTGGGCGGGCTGATGAAGAGAATGCCAGTCACCGGCCGCAGTCTGCTTATCGGTTCCGTCTCCATCTCGGGACTTCCCCCGTTCAACGGGTTTATTTCTGAGTTTCTTATCTATTACGGAGCAATCCACGGTCTCTCTTTACATGGTGCCTCCTTTGTCTTCTCAGCACTTGCAATCACCGCCCTGGCCGTTATCGGAGCCCTTGCAGGAGCTGCTTTTAGCAAATTTATCGGAGTAGTCTTTCTGGGTGAACCGCGAACAGACAAGGCAGCTGATGCCACAGAATCCGGGTCCATCATGACCACGTCCCTCTGCCTCCTGGCAGCCGGCTGTCTGGTGATTGGGATCTGGCCCTACTACTTTGTTCAGGCGGCCTTTCAGGCAGGCACAGCCGTTCCGCTCATCGCTGACTTTTCAGCAGCATCATTCATGCCCATCATGACCAATATTGCACGAACTGCTGCGCTTTTTCTGTTCCTCTTCGTC
>JAMOMO010000298.1 GCA_027067035.1 Desulfobulbaceae bacterium | reverse complement strand
CACCTCCTCCCTGAAAAAGAGTCCCTTTGCAGCACTCTCGTCCATCATCCACAAGAGTGCAGCATTGGAGAGACCGCAGTCCCCGTACCCGCCGCCCACATCGGAGTGTACCCCCGGGAACCAGAGCTCCCTGGCACCCGGATGCAAATCACTGTTGCTCCACCTGCTGACACAGAAACTCGACCGTATTTCATCAATGGCCATGGCATGCCTTGCCGTGCGGACATGACTGCCGAGTTCCGTGTCATGGAAGGCCCAGTTCTTTTTCTTCTCAAAGATGTTGAGTATCTCCAGGTCATCGGGAACCCCCAGTGCCCCCACAGTTTCCCAGACACCGATAAAATGTATGCGAAGCGGTTCGCCGTCATGAAAGAACTTCCAGTCCCCTTCTGCCCAGTCTTTCTGCTGCGACTTCTTCCTTCGATAACCCTTGCTGTAGGCCTGTCTGACCCGCTTCCAGGTCTCTTTGGATTCCAGCCCCTTCAAATCGAGGAGTCCCCGGCCCAGAAAGCCCCCCAGGCTTCTCACGGCAAAGGCCCCTCTGCTGAAACCGAAGAGATAAATCTCATCTCCCTCCTCATAATGACTCCCCAGCCAGTGGTAGGCACTCCGGATATTTTTACTGATCCCAAGGCCGATTGCACCACCAAGGGCTGCCCCTGCAATCCCGCCGCTGCTCCCGACGCCCGGGTTATAATATTTCAACTGCTCAACGGAATTATCCGGGTCACAATCGGCAATGGCATTAAAAATCTTGAAGACGTTGGTGGGTACGGGGATACCGTTATCCTCCTGATCCGGTGTATTCCACGTCCCGTCACAACAGACAATCAATCGTTTCATGGCAGTCTCCCTCTTTTTTTCACTGCGTTCCCGTCTGCAGAATAATGGCCACCGGCCATGGGATGTGGGGTGGAGAACAGACTTTTCACAGGGGTCTGTACAGAGCCCAGTCATTTCACCTGCCCCATCATGAAAACTATCCTGCAGACTCAAAAATTAAGCCAATATTTTCAAGACATTCCATCCATTCCTAACAACTATGGACTCCAAGCACAAGATTATTTTTCCAGAGTGCATATGGTATGAAGAGGTGTCAGGTGCAGACAACGTCCTTTCCACTTGCCCCTTTCCCCCATTTCTTTTATTCTGGGGAATCACAAAAATAATCAAAGGAGACTCTTATGGAATACTCTTCTGAAGTAAAGGAAATGTGTCCACTGGCACAGGGTACCAACCACGGTCCCTCCCCCATCCCCCAGGAAGGTGGATGGACGCAGGCCAGAGAAATAAAGGATATTCGCGGATTAACCCACGGGGTCGGCTGGTGTGCCCCCCATCAGGGCGCCTGCAAACTCACCCTGAATATCAAGGACGGGATCATTGAAGAGGCACTCATTGAGACCACCGGCTGCACCGGAATGACCCATTCCGCCGCCATGGCCTCAGAGATCATGCCCGGAAAAACCATCCTCGAAGCCCTGAACACCGACCTTGTCTGTGACGCCATCAACGTTGCCATGCGTGAGCTTTTCACTCAGATCGTTTACGGCCGGAGCCAGTCCGCATTTTCTGAAGGCGGGCTTCCCGTTGGCGCAGGCCTTGAAGACCTCGGCAAGGGCCTCAGGTCCGTTACTGCCACAACCTATGGAACGAAGCTCAAAGGTCCCAGATACCTTGAGGTCACCGAAGGCTATGTCATGGAGCTGGCACTTGATGCCAACGATGAGATCATCGGTTACAAATTTGTTCATCTCGGCCGCATGATGGAGGCCATCCGTGACGGAGTGGATGCCAACAAGGCCCTGGAGGATGCCACCGGAACCTACGGTCGCTTTGCAGATGCAGTTAAAACCATTGATCCGC
>JAMOMO010000297.1 GCA_027067035.1 Desulfobulbaceae bacterium | reverse complement strand
ATGCCATTTCCTGCTGCTCGGCGACGGTCCGCTCCGTAAAACGATACAGGAGCAGATAGAAGAGTACAAACTCAGCAGACACATAAGCCTTCACCCATACCGGCAGGACATATTTCATCTTTTGAATAAGGCAGATATTGTCACCTCCACATCACTCTGGGAGGGTCTGCCATACTCATTGCTTGAGGCTGCCTTTCTGAAAAAACCCATTGTTGCCACCGATATCCCAGGGCACACCGACCTCATAGCTGATGACAGATCCGGTTTCCTGGCCAGCACGGAACAGGAGTTTGCCGACAAACTCTGTCTGCTTATTCAGTCGGGAAAATTAAGGGCAAAAATGGGAGAAAACTGCTATAGAAAGAACCGGAATCTTTTCGATTTAAAGAACATGAAAGCTCCTCTTGCCACACTGTATGGTGGATCCTGAGCAGAGTGAAATGCCGGCACGGCCGGTCCTCAACCCAAAGACCTCAGCAAAAACGTGAACGTTTTCCTTATCAACGAGCCTTTTGTCAAGAATTTCAACAGATCCCAACGGTGGGCAGCCAGGACCAGAGGCCGCGTCCTGCGTGCCCCCGACTGGCTGGCCTACGCCACAGCAGTATTGGAACAGGCCGGAATTACAGCAAAACTCTACGACTTCCCGGCTGAAAATCTGGACAAAGAGGACCTTCGGACACTTATCAGGACCGGGCAACCCGATTTTGTTATTCTCGACTCCACCACACCTTCCATTTTCTCAGATATCGAGTGCGCAAAAATATGTAAGGAAGAGAGCAGTGCCAGGGTTCTGATGGTGGGGCCGCACGCCTCTTCCCTGCCGGAAGAGACCCTCCTGCTGGCCGACGGGGCCGTTGATGTCATATGTATGGGCGAATATGACCTGACGGTAAGGGATGTTATCCAGCACTATTCCCGGCTTGATACCATTGCGGGAATCTGCTTCCTGAAAGACGGCACACCCCGCAGGACAGAGCCGAGACAGCTCATTCAGGATCTGGACTCCCTTCCCTTTCCAGCATGGCAGCAGCTGGATCTGATGAAGTATTTTGACGGCACAAAACTTCACCCCTACATCGACATTTTCTCAGGAAGAGGGTGCCCGCACAGCTGTATTTTCTGTCTCTGGCCCGAAGTTATGCATGGCCATACAATCCGTCTCCGATCACCGGAAAAGGTGGTGGATGAGATCGAATATGACATCGGGCTGTACCCCCAGGTTCTCAAAGGTGGAGAGTTCTTTTTCGAGGATGACACCTTCACCATAAACAAGTCCAATGCCATGGCCATCTGTGAGGAAATCCTGCAGCGGGGCCTGAAAATCACATTCTCGGTTAACGCCCGGACGGACACCGCGGACAAAGAGCTCTTCCGGATGTTGAAAAGTGCCGGATGTCGGGAACTGCTGGTGGGGTTTGAATCCGGAAGTGACCTGATGCTGCAGGGTATGGACAAAAAAGAGTCGGTGGCCGACGCCCGCCGCTTCATGTCACTGGCCCGTGATGCAGGGCTGGATGTCCATGGCTGTTTCGTTCTCGGACTCCCCGGTGAAACCAGAGAAACCATTAACAGCACCCTGGACTTTGCTTGTGGGCTTGGACTCCACACGGTTCAGTTTTCAGCAGCAGTCCCCTTTCCCGGTACCAGGTTTTTTCAGATCTGTGAGGACAACAATCTCCTCCTGGCCAAAAGCTGGGACCAGTGGCTGGCAGACGGAGAGCAGGCCTCTGTCATTGAATACCCCGGCCTAAGCAGTAATTTCATACAGGAAAGTACTGACAGGGGATTAAAGAAGTTCTACTTCCGGCCCTCATACATGCTTCAGTTCCTGCTCTCCAGCAGAAATAAAACAGATCTCTATCGGAAGATACGGGGTGCCGCAAACTTCCTTTCCTACCTCATTGGCAGCAAACTGGCTAAATGAATCCCCACACGCCTGAATTTTCGATCATTGTACCGGTTTACAACTGTGAGCAGACTATAACAGCCTGCCTGAAATCGCTGCAGGAACAGGATCACAGCGCATATGAAATTATCATCGTTGATGATGGCTCAACTGATACCACGGCGGAGATATGTGCTGCAGAGCAGGATATTCAGCTTGTCCAGGTCTCCAACGGTGGTCCCTCAAGGGCCAGAAATATCGGTATCACACAAGCAAAAGGAAGGTTTGCAGCCTTCACGGATGGAGACTGCATTGTCGAGAAGACATGGCTCACGGAACTCCGGAAGGGATTCAGCAGGAATGATGTTGCAGGGGTGGGAGGCAACCAGATAAGCCCGCCGGATGACAGTCCGCTGGCACGACACATTCAGGAGACATTTACCATTCTAGGCTTTGCAACGTCCTATATGAAAACAGTATCATCCATGTCTGAAATCAGCCATAATCCCAGCTGCAACTCCGCATACCGCCTCTCAATCCTTCGGGATCTCGGCGGGTTTGATGAATCACTGTGGCCTGGAGAAGATGTGGATCTGGATCAGCGGCTTACCCGGACCGGTCACGTCCTGATCCGGAATCCTGCCGCCGTTGTCCAGCACCATCGGCCGCAATCGCTTACTGCACTGAAAAACATGATGCAGCGCTATGGCAGCTCAGCCTGTCTCCTGTTCAAACGCTATGGTTTTTTCAGGCCCCTTCAATATCTTCCCCTTGTTTCAGCCCTTCTTCTGCTATGCGGCCTCACGGGACTGATTGTAAACCCGCCCGTAACCATCCTCTTATCTTCCATTGCCTGTCTGGCTGTCCTGGCCTTCCTCTTTCTGCCCGGGCACGGCTTCAGCAGAAAAACGGCTGTTCTCTTTCTGCTGGCTGTCTTCATTGTCGTCCACTGGCATATCGGTTTTATAAAAGCATTCACTGGCAGAGCATAGTCCTGCCCGGACTCAGCCGATCACGCGTTTCAAAGGACCTTTCAGCCGATACAGCCACCGCAGTCCCGGTTTTGCGGCAAGGACATACCCCGCCTCTGTTATGAAATGCCGGATTGGAAAGTAGAAATGAAACGCCCCCCCCTGCCATGGCCGGAGTTTTTCCTGCCACAGCTCATCCAGAAGAGTTGAAAACCAGGGGACATAATCTTCATACGAATGATGCCTGTATACTGTTTTATGAGCCGCCCTCCCCAGCTCCCGGAGTCGTGAACGATCACTGTTGAGCCAGGCTATCTTCTCCACCATCTGCCCGACATCTCCCACGGGTACGGAGAAACCGTTCACCCCTTCAGTAATCACCCCGGCCGTACCGCTCACCCTGTTCACAACAGGAACACAACCCTGTGCCATGGCTTCAAGCATGGAAACCGAGGTGCCCTCATATTCTGATACCAGCACAAGGAGATCAGATGATGCATACAGTGCAGCCATTTCCCCGGCTGCCACCTGCCCGCAGAAGAAAACCTTTTTACGAACATTCTCACTCCGGGATTCAACCAGGCTCTCAAGGGAGCTCCGGTCACGTCCGGCACCATAGATCCGCAGTTCAAAATCCACCCCTTGTTCAGCAAGGACAACTGCCAGGCGCACCAGGTCTGATACGTTTTTCTGTCGCTCCGAGAGCCGTCCGGCATATATTATTTTCAAGGGACGCTCAGGCTCAGAATAGTGGCGTTCCAGCCTGCTGTCCACTGCCACGCCGCAGGGACGAACCACAATATCCTGCTCCCGGTGAGGCAGAAGCCCGGCCAGATGCTCTCCAATCTCCCTGCTCACTGCAACAAAGCGATGAATAATTGACTCGAATTGAACAAGCCACTGATAGTATTCAATATGATCGGTATGGGCCATACCAAGGACTCTTATGTCTGCAGCTTCAGCGGCAAGGCGGGCACAGGCGGCATAGGAGCCGTATGAATAGTTGGGAATAACAACAGATGGCGGCAGTCGGCCATATACGCTGTGGAAGGTATCGATATCACTTTTAAGGAGATGCCAGTGATTCGGATGAATGCGATGGGGGCACTCAACAAGCCGTACCCCATCCGGCATAAGGTATTCTCCACTCACATAGCTGTCAATATGGCGAACCAGGGTCGTCTGCTGTCCCGCTTCTGCCAGCCGTTCAGCCAGTTCCATGGACCAGGATGTCACTCCCCCCAGATCAAAGCCGTTGGGCAGAATGAAGCTTACGCTGAAGTCCCGTTCAGGAGTCGTCACCATCGAACAATACCTTGTGAGATCAGAGGTTTTTTGCTATGATTATTCATTGTTTACTGCTCTCCTGGCAACTCCCAGCATCCCGGAACCAATGAAAATTTTATACATCATACATGATTTCCTTCCCAGGCACCAGGCTGGAGCAGAAATCTACACCCACCTTCTTGCCAAAGAGCTTTCAAAGAAGCATGAAGTCCTTCTGTTTTTCACCGAGATTAGCCCCCTTTCCACACAGTATCGCATCACCCGAAGAAACCTTGACACTCTCCAGTGTATTGAGGTCTTCAGACCACCGGAGGCCCCTCTCAGCAGTGCAGCATATAACGATGAGAAGATGGAAGCTGTTTTCAGGGAAATCCTGATCACCCACAAACCGGACATCATCCACATCCAGCATCTCCTGTACCATTCTCTGCGTTATCCGGCCATTGCTCTTGAGATGAACATCCCCTCCATCTACACCCTGCACGATTACTGGCTCACCTGTCCTCGATGGGGACAGAGAATCAGAAAGAATATGCAGATATGCCACAGCGTTGATCTGCAGCAATGTGCCCGCTGTGTTCAGGAAGACAACACGTTGGCCCCCCCCTGCCTGACATCTCTTTTTCTGTTCTTGAAAAACAAATTGAAAAAGAGACAGGCATCACGGGAAGGAATCGAATTTCTTCAAGAGAGAAATGCGCATTCCCGGGCCATGATCAATGATGTCAGGCTGTTCATTTCTCCTTCACCTTTTCTGCAAAAAGACCTGATCCAGTTCGGTATCCCGGAAGAAAAGATAATCATCTCCGACTGCGGCGTCAGCCTGAAACAGCATGTGCAGCGGACAAAACAGGCCGGGAACCGGCTCCGCTTTGGCTTTATCGGTACAATAAGTGAACACAAGGGCGTCCATATTCTGGTTGAAGCATTCAACTCCATCGCTGAAGAAAGTGCGGAACTCCACATCTATGGTGATTTGAGCTGGTTCCCGGACTACAGCAGGAGGCTTCAAAAAGCAGCCCGGTCTCCCTCCATTTTCTTCAAAGGTGCAATCCCCAACGATCAGGTTGCAGCAACCCTTGCAGCCATTGACGTTCTCGTTGTTCCTTCCATCTGGTTTGAAAACTCCCCCATCACAATACACGAGGCATTTCTTGCCGGAGTCCCCGTCATCACCTCCAACCTTGGTGGAATGGCCGATCTCGTTGATGACCGGGTGAACGGCCTGCTCTTTGAAGTAAATAATAGCAACAGCCTCTCGACAGCCATTCAGGAGCTGATTTTGTCCAGAGAGCTTCTGGAGCAGCTGCGCCGGGGTATCCCCACCGTCAAATCAGTGGAGGAAAACAGCGCAGAACTGACTCAAATATACAAAAAGATCATCATGGAATAATTCATTCACCCCACACTAAACACCACTTGTCAGCAGCCGTTCCAGGTCCATAAGGGCAGCAGTCTCATTTTCGTGTGTCTGCAGCTGCCATGCATTCAGTATCTGCCAGAGATCTCCGCATCCTGGTGACACGTCCCCTCCAGGATTGTTGCCCCGACATCCTTCATTTTTTTTCACCACAGCCGGTAACTCACTCATATATTGACCCAGCATTGAACCGGCCACCATCACAGCTGCGCCAAAACGGATGAATGCGGCCCCCTCTCTGTGCACATCGTTCTCAGCAGAATAAAGGTCCTGCAGCTGACGGGAGAAGAAATGATGCCTGCCCTGCAGTTCAAGGAGAAAAAAAGCATCCATGGAAGCGGCGCCATCCTTTTTTCTTCCAGAAGTCCGTTCCACAGCTGACAGCAGCAGTCGATATATTTTTTTTAACCATTTCAAACGGGAAAGATGGCCGTAAATCTGTTTTCGCATCATGATTCCAGTCCCTTCTGCCCCCTTCCCCCGTGGCAGAGTCACCATGCTTTCGCCCATTTTCCGCCAGAGCCGGTCAGCTTCGGAAACAGCCATGAGTCCTGATGTTTTTGCTGCCGCTCCCCCTGATAACTGCCGCAGATACCTGCATGCCTCACCGGCAAGCCAGTCCAGCAGTGTTCCAACCAGATGTGAAGGGAGCAACGGAAGGGTGTTTTCAAAGAGAGCTGAAAGTGTCTTGGAATCCACGTAAGAACGTTTGAACTCATAAGCCAGGGAACGATTATGGGAATGATAAACCCTGGCCTCCGGCTGCCAGACGATTGAGAATCCGGACAGCAGTACAGCCCTGGCCCAGGCCACATCCTCTGCATAGGGAACAGCGGGAAACGCTATGGTCTTCCAGACAGACCTGCGAATACAACTGGTGACATTATCAAACCTGGCGCACTGCATCTTCTGTTCAAAGGACAATGTTTCCCATTTGTCACCTGCCACAGGCAGCTGCTCATATCCCTGCTCCCAGTCTTCCTGCCACTCACGATACCAGAGCTGTCTGCAGTACCTGCTGAGCAGATGTGCATCCGGACGTATCACCTGCTGCCCGAACACACCAGCCACCTTTTCATCCTGCATGACAGGTGCCACAAGATTTTTCAGCCATTCCCTGTTTACCGGAACAGCATCCTGAACAGTCAACACACAGATATCACCGGCAGCAGCTTCAATGGCCAGATTGCGGGTGGTGCTGTGGCTGAAGGATGCAGCTTCTGTCTTCAGGAGTTTCACCGGATAATCCAAACAGATATCCAGGGTCTGGTCAGTTGATTCGGAGTCAATGACGATAACTTCCATCTGGAAATCGATCTCCTGGGAAAAGATCATTGCCAGGGACTTCCGAAACAGCTCACCTCCATTCCTTGTTGGTATTATAACTGAAACACATCCATCCATTTCACATTCCATTGTATCGCTGTTCAGAGAGAGCCTGTAGATTCCCCGTCTCAGCTTACCCAAAAAACAGCTGCAATCATATAAAATTTTCCTTTTGTTCGGGCCAAACAGTGCCGCAAACATATCTCTCTTGAACTATTAAGCATTTTCAGTATTATTATTTCAGGGATGACGAGTTGACACCACACTCCATTCACCCCTTTCAATGGCAGTCACCCCGAGTTCAGATGTCCGATTTTCGCCCATATGGGATGCCGCTATCAGGAAAGCATACGAGCCTTCACAACCTGGCAACAATGAGAACCACCGACCTCATCCGCATCAGCAGCAGACAGTTATTCCGTCAGTACCGGAAAAATATAGGGGTGATGGTTACCATCATCCTTGGTACTGCAGGGCTTATAGTCATGATCACCATGGGGCGCTCCATTGAGAACAACATCAGCAGCGACCTTGAAATAATCGGAAATGCAACCCGTCTCAGAATCATTTTCAAGCGAATTCCCAACCTGCCCACTATTGCCGACAAAAGAGAATTCAAACAGGAAACAATCGCCGCACTGCGCAGCATCCCCGGAGTCTCCCGGGTTGGGTCCATAGTTGATAAATATAGCTCAGCCAAACTCAGCTACCAGGATACCAGCAATCGTTTTCAGCTCTTAGGTGTCGATACAGACTTCTGGGCAGTCCATGGTGTATCGGCCCGTTCCGGGCGCCTTCTTACCAGCAGAGACCTCAACGAGCATCGGCCGGTCTGTGTCCTTGGAGAACGTACCGCCAGAGAGATCTTCAAGCAATCCGATCCCACCGGACAATTTGTATCCATAGAAGGCAGTCTCTTTCAGGTCGCGGGAGTATTCAACAAAATCAGTATGCCGGACAAATCCCGATATATCTTTATCCCCCTGACCACCGCACAGGACCGTCTCAGGTCTATCACTCCGGTGATGAAGCTCTATATTCGCTGTCAGTCATGGGATGATGTTGAAAACGTACAGCGGGAGATAGCAAAGATAATAAAACAGTACCAGCCAGCCGATGAGATCGAAATCCTCTCCGCCAGTGATATCTTGTCACGAATCAAGGCCATCTCCACCGGTGTCAAGATTTTTGTCCAACTTGCACTTATCGCAACCTTCATCCTGGGGGGCATAGGCATGTGGAATATCATGATGATGGCTGTTCGCGCAAGGACACGGGAAATCGGGCTAAAAAAAGCCATTGGTGCCGAAGACAGTGACATTCTCTTTCAATTTCTCACCGAGTCTCTTATGCTGAGTTCCAGTGCAACCCTGATCGGATTTTTTCTGGGATGGGCAGGAGTTGCATTCACTGCCTCAATCCTGCAAAACCAGCCTCCCGACGATTTATTCTGGATCAGCACCGGCATTGGATTCTCCTTTTCCTTTGTCCTTGGCATTGCAGCAGGCCTGACCCCTGCCCTGAAAGCCAGTAGAATGGAGGTGGTCTCCGCCCTTCGATATGAGTAAAAAGCAGAATACAGAGCCCCTTATCACACTTCAGGGTATCACAAAAACCTACCAGAGCCACGGGAGGAATGTCAACGTCCTCCAGGACGTCAGCATGACAGTTCACAGCAATGAAATGATTGCCATCATGGGACCGTCCGGATCCGGGAAATCAACCCTGCTGTTTATCCTTGGACTGTTTCTTTTGCCCAGCAGCGGAGAGTACTGCTTCTGCGGCAGGAAAGTCCTTGATCTCAGCAGAAAGCAACAGGCCGGATTCCGAAGAAAACGTATCGGGTTTGTCCTGCAGGGCGCAGACATGTTTGAGCATTCAACAGTTTACGAAAACATCGAATTTCCACTTATTTACGAAAACATCAGGCCGTCTCAACGGCCAGCCAGGATCAATGAGGTGCTCGAATATGTCAAACTGAGTCACCGAATCCACCACTCTTCAAATAAACTGTCTGGTGGCGAACGGCAGCGGGTGGCCATTGCCAGAGCCATTGTGAACAAACCGGACCTCATCCTGGCCGATGAGCCCACAGGTCAACTGGACTCCAAAAATTCCCAGCAGATCATGGAACTGTTCAGGTCCATTGCAGGTACAACAAAAACCGCCATGATCATTGTCACCCATGACCCGAAAGTTGCTCAGGAATGTGACCGGATTCTTCACATAGAAAACGGGCGCCTGCT
>JAMOMO010000296.1 GCA_027067035.1 Desulfobulbaceae bacterium | reverse complement strand
ATCCCCGCCGATGGAAGAGGGTGGCTCAACATTGCTCAATATGGTATCGCAGGGGTATCGAACCGGGATGTGGAAGGATAAGAGAGGGGATGATTCGTTTTCCGGCTGGGTGGTGACTCTCTGCTACATCTTCTGCTCACTGTTTCTGCTGTACTTTCTCCTGCGATTACCGGTTGTGCCGCGGGGAGAGAGGGTTTTCTGGTATGTGGTCTGCGCTGCGGTTGTCTTTCTGGCCATAAACAAACAGTTAGACCTGCAGATGCTTGTGACTGATATCCTGCGGACTGCAGCCAGAGAGTATCAGGTATATGCAGTGAGAAAGCCTTTTCAGATCCGGGTTGTGTCGTTGTTTGCCTCTCTGGGGTTGAGTTTTCTTCTTCTGCTGCTCTATGTTCTGCGAAACTTCCATAAGAGCCTGTATCTGGCCATGACCGGTGTGAGCTGCCTCTTCTCTTTTCTGGTTCTGCGGCTGATATCCTATCACGGGATCGATGCTGTTTTCTCCAGGAAAATTGCCAGTTTCACCCTTTTTGAGATCATGGAGATAGTTGGCGGCCTTCTGATCTGCTGTTCCATGGTCTGGTACTTCAGGAGTAAGGAAAAATGTTCCCGGTCCATATGAAATCTCCCCGGCGCAGCGCTGTGCTGTCACGACTTCGACGAACAGGGAAGTTGTGGATTCTCACAACGATGCTTCCCCTGCTGCTCCTTCAGGATAACGGTTCTGCTCTGGCGGAACAACAGAAGGCAGTGTCTGCTCAGCAGGAGTTTCTCAGGCAGCTTCTGCCACTTGAAGAGAATACTCCCCGTGTTATTCACAATCCCTACTATAAGGAACCGCTCTGGAAGCTGTGGGCAGTTGATCCTTCTCCTGTTGTCATAGACAGGAGAAATTTTCATGTACGGCTGGAGCCCATTGCAGAAGAGAATTTCCCGGTACCTGTTTTCGGGGCAAAGCCGGGATCAGCGGTTGAGTTCACAAGAGATGGTTCATCTTCAATGGCCGGGTTCTATGATGATGTTTACCTGAGCCTTGACAACGGTCACAGCGGACTGTCGTATCCGCCGAAGGAGTTTTTTCTGAATGCAGGGAAGATGTCGACGGCACAGGATCATCAGTCACGTTTTAAGCTTGGGGTCAATTTCACAAGCCAGTCCTATGCAGGTCGCGGGCGTGCCATTGTGGATGATCTGATCCATAGTCTGGCCACCGAAAAGTATTTCTTTTTCGCAAATAGTATCCGTGCAACACCGGCACATAATTCCTTCAAAGATACCGGGGAAGAAGGTGTGACTGACTATTATGACGGTCTTTTCAGTGCCTCTTTTCAGTCCATCGGACAGTCCGGAAGTGAGGTGCATGCCCTTTCCAAGATGATGATAGCAGGTGCATCGATGCCGCGCGGCATAAAGGATCTGCTCAAGAAGAACGGCGCCTACGCCATCACATTGCTGACGATCTTTAAGATGGCCCTTCCCTATGCCGATGAAAGCGGGGCGGTCCTTCCTTTTGAGAGTGAACTGCGTCATCGTCCGGCCTACAGCTCCAGCGGTGATCCTGTTCACAAACAGTTCTGTTCAGCCAATGTACACTTTTACGGCTATGATGAAGAGCTGCATCTATGGGAAATGGCCCGTCTGGCAAGAGAGATGAAGCTTGCGCCACCGGTCACCATACTCAGTCTGGCCGGAGTGCAGATAAAGAGCGGGGAAGCTGTAATCACCGACCGTGAGACCATTGGAGAGCGTATTAAAAGCTGGGGCCTGACATCTATCAGGTTCTGGGGAAAGCCAGGTGAGTCCATCGAGGCCCTGATTGATTTACGGAAAAGCTATGATCTGCAGGGACAGGATCTTCGCTACGGGTGTC
>JAMOMO010000295.1 GCA_027067035.1 Desulfobulbaceae bacterium | reverse complement strand
CTGAAAAAAACGGATCGACTCAAAGAGCACAGAAACAACAATGCCTATGGTTGTCAGTACTGCAAGGCCGGAACAGAGCATCAAGCCGACCTGAACTATTCGTTCCACATGATTTCTGGCACGGAGTCCAGGGCGTATCCTGCGGTAAATCACACTGGAGAAAAACAGGGCAACCGCAAACATCACAGCACCGAGGGCTGTCCTGCTTATTCGCTCCATACCCAGGTACTGGTCAGCGGCCAGTTGCAGCACAGGGTCAATATCCCTTGCCGCCACATGCCCGGCCACCAGATTATGCAGGTCACTCACCAGCAGTTCAGCCTGGTCAGGTGACAGGTTCTGCATGGTTTGCGGCAGTGTCTTCATGGCAAGACTCGTCAGCACTGATTCTGAAAAAACCATCCAGAAGCCAAAGACAATCAGTGCCGGAAGAAGACACCAGAGGGCAGTCAACATGCCATAATAGCCGGGCCGGGAATGAAGCCCTGTTGAGCCATCCCCGGGGCTTGCCAAACGAAATGCCCTGCGTTTTCCCTGCATGTAGGCAAAGGACGCCAGGCCGAGCAGGATGACAAGAAAGAATGAGGCTGACATCTTAATGCATCTCCCCACGTACAATCTTTCCCTCAACAAGATAGATAACTTCTTCCGCTATGTTCTTTATCCGATCTCCCATCCGTTCGAGGTGACGCGCCAGCAGGTAGAGATTCACCAGACATTTTGCATGGCCCGGCTCTTTATTCAGTTCACGGGTCACATTTTTATAGGCCTCATTTCGAAGCTGATTCACGGCCTCATCTTCAAAGAAAATCCGCCTTGCCAGATCGGCATCTTCGGTGACAAGGGCGTCCAGGCTGAGCTTGAACATACTGAGAACCGTACCGAACATGGGCTGATAGTCGATACTGAAGGCAAGGCTTGAATCCTTACTGATGGTCTGGACCCGCTTGGCAATATTCACTGCATTATCGGCAATACGTTCAAGCTCATTATTGATCTTAATAATGGCCACAAGAAGACGAAGATCAGAGGCCACCGGCTGGTGCAGAGCAAGGATCTTAAGGCATTCCTCTTCTACCTCAATCTCCATCTCATCAATTTCCCAGTCGGAACTGATGATCTCCTGAAGCAGTTCCGGGTCCCTGCTCTGCATGGCAAGGCTGGCCTTCTGAAGGCGATCCTCAACCAGAGAACCAAGTACCATGAACTTCTTTTTTAATTTCTCAATCTCTCTGTGAAACGTCAGCTGGTGTGCCAAAATAGATTCTCCCGAATAGTCCTGAATTTGTTATTCAGTCCCTTAGAACCCATCTGTTTTAGGGTTTGGTTAGAGAAATATTAGGATTTGATTAAGAGATGCCTTCCGGGAACTCTCCCGGGCCCTGAACCACTCGAACAGGCCGCGTCAACAGCACTGATATAAAAAGACTCTTTTTTCAGATCCCCTTTTTCACAGAAAGACCTTTGCTGTTTTTGAGAACAGATCTGTCGGGCACTATTCCACAACAGTACTGATATACTCCCCCTTGCCCCCTGCACCTCATCTGATCGATTCTCTTTTCACAGGAATCTCCTTTAAGAATTGATTAGAGTTTGGTTAGGGTTTGGTTAAGGAAGCGCTTTTCTGTTGCAACCTGAAAATTGGCAGGTAGGATTAGCAGCTGATCATGGGAATTATAATCAACCTCAATACATAAACATCCGGAGAAGTGCAGTGGGAAAAGCAAGTATCCTTGTCGTGGAGGATGACGCCGACATACAGCAGCTCGTCAGCTACAATCTGATTAAATCAGGCTTTAATGTGACCTGTGCTGATTCAGGTGAAGAGGCCCTGCAGATTCTCGACCGGGAACATATTGATCTCATCCTTCTGGATCTGATGCTGCCGGGAAAAGATGGCATGGAGGTCTGCACCATTATCAGAGAAAAAACCAACTTTACCCAGCCTCCCATCATCATGCTCACTGCAAAGAGCGAAGAGGATGATATTGTGACAGGCCTGAGCTGCGGGGCAGATGATTACGTGACCAAACCCTTCTCTCCCCGTGTCCTCATCGCCCGGGTTCAGGCGATTCTTCGCAGAAAGCAGGAAAAAATCACCCGGAAAGAGCGACCGGACAACGAAAGTATCCATATTCACTCCATGGTCATTCATCCCGGCCGTCATGAGGTATTGGTTGACGGCAAACAGATCCACCTCACAGCCACTGAGTTCACCATCCTCGAGCAGCTTGCCGGACGCCCCGGATGGGTCTACAGCAGACAGCAGATCATCGACAAGATACGCGGTTACGACTACCTTATCACCTCCCGCGCCATAGATGTCCAGATATTCGGTCTGCGAAAAAAACTCGGTACCATGGGAAGTTATATCGAAACGGTTCGTGGAATCGGCTATCGTTTAAAGGAATAATCCCATACTGAAACTTCTTTTCAAGAGGTTTTATAACTCTCTCCACACCTGTCCACTTATGAAAAACAGACGCTTTTTCTGGCAGATTTTCCCGGCTGCCCTCTTTATCATCATCCTCTCCATTTCGGCAACCAGCTGGTACGGTGCCCGGATGATCCAGTCCTTTCACTACCATGAGATGCAGGAGGACATTAAAGACCGCGCCCTGTTACTGAGACCCCATATCAACACACTGCTCCACAACAGACAGAGCAACCTGCAGGATTTCTGCCGCCAGACCGGAAGGGCCGCCGCAACGCGAATAACGGTGATTGCAGGAGATGGCCGGGTACTTGCTGATTCAAATGAAAATCCGGAACAGATGGATAACCACGGCACACGTCCTGAAATTCAGACCGCCTTCACAGGGGAGGTGGGGGCATCACTGCGATTCAGCAAGACCCTGAGCCAGAACATGCTCTATGTTGCCATCCCCCTTCATCCTGAATCACCCGGAGATGGTGTGCTTCGCCTCTCGGTTTCTGGTGCCACCCTCGATGCGGTGCTCTCTTCCATTCGCACAAAGCTCCTCTATGGCATTATGTTCATTGCCTTTCTGGCCGCAGGGCTCTCCTATTATCTTGCCCGCCGCATCAGTCGTCCCCTTGAGAAAATGCGCCAGGGTGCTGAACGGCTTGCCTCCGGAGACACGGAGCATCCCATTATCATTTATGACACATCAGCCCCGCGGGAAATGACCGAACTGTCACACTCTCTGAACAACATGGCCGAGCAGCTCAATGGCCGGATCCGGATAATCAGCCAGCAGCGCAACGAACTTGAAGCGGTCTTCAGCAGTATGACCGATGGGGTTCTGGCCATTGCTCCCGACCACACCATTATACGCATCAACCAGGCTGCAGCTGAAATCCTCTGCATTGACCATCGCACTGTTCAGGGAATGCCTTTTGAAGGAGCAATACGCAACAGGCTGCTGCAGCAGTTCCTTGAAAGTTCACTGAACAGCCGGGAGGCCATGACCAGAGAACTCAGCCTCATGGAAAACGGCCAGCAGATGAACCTGCGGGCCCGTGCCCATCCTCTCTATGATGGTGAAAACAGTCGACTGGGAAGCTTGATAGTCCTTCACAACCTCACCCGCATCACCCAGCTGGAAAACATCCGTCAGGATTTTGTGGCAAATGTCTCCCATGAACTCAAAACACCCATAACCGCCATTCGCGGATACGTTGAAACACTGCTGGATGGGGCCATGGATGACAGGGAGGCTGCCACCAGATTTCTTCAGATCATTCAGCGCCAGGGAATGCAGCTTGATGCCATTGTGGATGATCTGCTGACCCTTGCCAGAATTGAAGATACCACCGAAAAACGCCAGATGGACCTGGAGCTTGAACCCGTTCGACCAGTTCTTGAGATGGCGGTGCAAACCTGTCAGGTGGGAGCAAAGGAGAAAAATATCCGGATTCGTATCGAGTGCATTCCTGACACGATTCAGGTATTGGGCAATCGTGCCATGCTGGAACAGGCCATCATCAACCTGCTCACCAATGCTGTGGCATACAGCCCCACAGACTCAACAATTCTCCTCAACGCCCGAAGACTTGAGAGTTCAGGCACAGATGACAGAGTCTGCATCACTGTTCAGGATCAGGGACCCGGAATTGACGGCAAACATCAGAAACGTATCTTTGAACGATTTTATCGCTGTGACAAGGCAAGGAGCAGAAAACATGGCGGTACAGGCCTGGGACTGGCCATTGTCAAACATATTGCTGACAGCCATAATGGAAGGGTGGAGTTGAAAAGCAAACCGGGAAATGGAGCGGCTTTCAGCCTTATCCTGCCCGGTTCAGAAAACCAGGGCAGGACAGACAGATAATTTCAGCACTGGTCACAGGGCAACCGGACAGAGTTGCCGGCCATCTGCACCAGGCCCAGATCAATCCTTGGTGGTATGGCAGGCGAAACAGCCGGTGCCGGAAGCCCCGCCTGCATTTCCTGCAATCATCAGATCATAATCCCAGCGCAGCATGGATGGATAATCACTGGCGTGGGAGAGATGACAGGAAAGACACATCACGGCATCACTTCCTGGAACCACCGAACTGCTGGAAGACCCGGGAACGGCAAGTCTGGCCACTGGTGACTGCAGATCATAGGAGGTGTAGGCCGCGTACTCACCTATTGCCGGCAGAGACAGATCAGTGGGATGGCGGATAAACGGTGAATTGGCAACTGCTCCGACACCGGACGAGTTCCCCGGAGCGTTATCGGTGCCGTCACCCACAGTCAGGGTGTGAAAGTTACCATGACATGTGGCACAAAACTGGCTCATGGTCCCGTCTGGAGGCTGTACCCCTGCAGCATTAACATGGCAGCTGAGTACGCCGCCGCCCGCACAGCCAAGCTGTACCGGGGCATCAAGTGCCAGGTATTCATTATGATTTCCACTGGTGGCATTTTCCTGCCAGTCATCACTTTCAAAGCCCTTTACACCCACAAGAAAACGATAGCTGTTACCCGTCTCATCTGCAACATTGAGCTGACCGCCCATATTTGTATGATGGGCACCTGTTATCCCTTCAGGATAGGAATTGGCGGCATACCTGTAGCCGTGACAACCATTGGTTCCGGCGCAGGTTAAATTATTGGTGTTCACTGTTCCGCCATCGTAATGAAAAGACTGCCTGATACCACCTGGAGGCGCATAGAGCACACTGTCGGTACCAGTCAGATCAGCGATATTATGTCCCTTGTTATCGGCAGCACCACTTCCTGCCATTCCGGTGATATAACCAAAATTTCCTCCGGCAAGATGCTTTGTGTCACTGTGCAGCACCTGTGGTATAACCGATGTCCCCTGAACAACGGTGACAGACCCGCCTCCCTGGGCATGACAACCGTAACATGTCCCCCGGGTGAGATTCTCATTGGGAGTGGTTGAACCATCAAAATTCATGGGAGTATTTCCCTGGCTGTTATGCATGGTATGGCAATCGGCACAGACACCGCTGATAGCAGCAAGTGCAGAACCACACAATAGAAATATAAACACAAAAGAGATGCCTGAGCATAGAGACACATACCCGGAACAGCTCCTCTTCTTTCTGCACTTCACTGGCAGTATTGCCATTTGTCCGCCCCTCTTTCATGTATAATATTGATAAAAGCCAGCATCCTATCCAGAAAATGCAGCCTCTATTCAAACGCAGCTGCCTGTTTCATTTTCCTTTATCTGACGTCAATATATACAATTAGCACAAAAAGAAAATTGAACAATGTGGTATTTTGTCGCACCTCCTTTATGACCTGTAAAAAAAGAGCTGCAGACAAACACACAATCCCTGCACCACCACCTTTTCAGGGCTGCTCTTCGGGGACGGCAAACAGCTCCAGATATTTTCCATACCCCTCTTCTTCCAATCTCTCCACAGGAACAAACCTGAGGGCCGCGGAATTTATACAGTAGCGCAGACCTGTGTCCGGCGGGCCATCATCAAAGACATGTCCCAGGTGAGAATCGCCGTGCCTGCTGCGCACCTCGGTTCGCACTCCAAAAAACCCCCTATCCTGTTTTTCAACAATATTTTCCGGTTCAAGGGGCCTGTCAAAGCTTGGCCAGCCGGTTCCCGACTTAAACTTATCACGGGAGCTGAACAGGGGTTCGCCGGAGACAATATCAACATAGATGCCCTGTTCCTTATTATCCCAGTACTCATTGTTGAACGCAGGCTCGGTTCCCTCCTTCTGGGTAACCTTGTACTGCAGTTTGCTGAGTTTCTGACGAAGTTCGGCATCGGAAGGTTTTTTATAGCCATCATTCTGCCGCTCCAGTTTCCCGGGCCAGACGGTTTCAACAAAGTACTGCCGTCCGGAACCTTTTCTGTATGCAGAATAGTGAGAGTAATTTTTCCTGAAATAGTCCTGATGGTACTCTTCAGCGACATAGAACGGCTGCAGCTCAACAATTCTGGTCATAATCGGCCTGTCAAAGATACCTGAGTTCTGCAGACGCTGCTTTGAGGCTTCGGCAATATCCCGTTCAGCTTTATTCTGATAAAAAATTGCCGTTTTATACTGCGATCCCCGGTCTGTGAACTGTCCTCCCGCATCCGTGGGGTCTATCTGGCGCCAGAACAGTTCCACAAGCTCGGCATAACCGACCTTCGCGGGATCATATATGACTTCTACCGCTTCATAGTGATCCGTCTTCCCGGAACTGACTTTACCATAGGTGGCATCCTCCTCTGTGCCGCCCGTGTACCCCGCCCGAACAGATATAACACCTTCCAGCTGCTCAAAGGGAGGCTCCATACACCAGAAACAGCCGCCCCCGAAAACCGCTTTTCTCTCTTCCGCCATAAGCTCACCACCGTATATTGAAAATATCATCAAAATGCCTGAAAGAAGCACCGCTGTCCTGTGAAATCGCACCATTCATTACCCCCTGCTGTTAATAATTATTCTCATGCTGAAACAGGTATGCATTGTTGCAGTGCCAGACAAGGAAAAAGAGAGTCGATCCTTTCCTTTTTTGGTTTAAAAATCGAATCTGAAGAGCTATAGTGCCAATATGAAAACTTCAAATGCATCCAAACGGACCAAATTTATCTTTGTCACAGGCGGTGTCCTCTCCTCCCTTGGTAAAGGGCTGGCAGCCGCTGCCATCGGTGCCCTCCTTGAGAGCCGTGGACTCACTGTCACCTTCCAGAAACTCGATCCATACATCAACGTGGATCCCGGCACCATGAACCCCTTCCAGCATGGAGAGGTTTTTGTAACCGATGACGGAGCAGAGACGGATCTGGACATGGGCCACTATGAGCGCTACACCAATGCGGTCATGGCCCAGAAAAACAACTACACCTCCGGCAGAATCTACTATTCGGTAATCACCAAGGAACGACGCGGTGAATATCTTGGCGGCACGGTTCAGGTTATTCCCCACATCACCGATGAGATCAAGGCAGCCGTCCTCCAGCTGGACGGAAGCGTTGATGTCGCCATCATTGAGATCGGCGGTACCGTTGGTGATATCGAGGGGCTGCCCTTTATTGAAGCCATCAGACAGCTGCGCGGTGACCTTGGCCGGGAAAATTCACTCTATATACACCTCACTCTGATTCCCTATATCAAGGCTGCAGGAGAGGTGAAGACCAAGCCCACCCAGCACTCGGTGAGAGAGCTCAGGGCCGATGGTATCCAGCCGGACATCCTGGTGTGTCGAACAGAAGTGCCCATTGCCGATGAACTCAAGGCAAAAATCGGTCTTTTCTGTGATGTCACAACCGACGCGGTAATCACGGCCATTGATGTGGACACCATTTACGAGGTCCCTCTGCGGCTCCATGATGAGGGCATTGACACCAAGATACTTGAACTGCTTAATATCTGGACCGGAAAACCCAATATCAAGCCGTGGCAGGACCTGGTACACAAAATCAAACACCCAAAAGGCACCGTCACCATAGCCATCACCGGAAAGTATGTGGATCTCACCGAATCATACAAGAGTCTCCATGAATCTCTGGTCCATGGCGGCCTTGCAAACGATGTGAAAGTTGAACTCCTCTACATCAGCGCTGAAGACCTTGAAGACAAGAGCAAGGATCCTGCTGATCTCCTGAAGGGTTGTCACGGCATCCTGGTACCAGGCGGATTCGGGCAGCGCGGCGTGGAAGGAAAGATCCGGGCCATCAACTATGCACGGGAAAACAAAATCCCGTTTTTCGGAATCTGCCTTGGGATGCAGCTTGCTGTGGTTGAATATGCACGCAACGTTCTCGGTATCAAAAATGCACACTCCACAGAACTTGACCCCACAACCAAAGATCCTGTAATCTACCTGATCAAAGAGTGGTTTGACTACCGCACCGAGAAAATGCAGGTGCGCGATGAGACCTCTGACATGGGTGGCACCCTCCGCCTTGGTGCATATCCCTGCGTTCTGGCCGATAACACCTTTGCCAAAGCAGCCTACCGGGAAGATGAGATTTCCGAAAGACACCGTCATCGTTTTGAATTCAACAACGATTACCGGGCCCGGCTTGAGGAAAAGGGTCTTGTCATATCAGGGACATCTCCGGACAACAACCTGGTAGAAATAGTTGAAATTGCTGAGCACCCGTGGTTTCTTGGCTGCCAGTTCCATCCGGAATTCAAGTCCAAACCCATGAAACCCCATCCGCTCTTTTCTCATTTCATAGCAGCTGCCATTGCCCACAAGGAAGACTGATGTCTGTCACTGCTGTCCCCATTTCCGGACCGGGTTCAGATGAGATACAGGCTGGTCCCGGCCATCCCCTGCTTCTCATTGCCGGTCCCTGCGCCCTGGAATCTGAGGACCTTGCCCGCCGGGTTGCCGGTGAGATGCAGGAGATCTGCGCCCGTTGCGGTATCTCTTATGTCTTCAAGGCCTCATTTGATAAGGCCAACAGGACCTCACTCGACTCCTATCGTGGTCCCGGACTTGATGAAGGCCTGAAAATCCTCTCAAAAATCCGGAATGAACTCCAGGTCCCTGTTATTTCCGATGTCCATGACGTCAGCCAGGTCAAACCCGCCGCCGGGGTTCTCGACATCATTCAGATCCCCGCCTTTCTCTGCAGACAGACCGATCTCCTTGTCGCCGCAGCACAGACCGGAAAACCCGTGAACCTGAAAAAAGGTCAGTTTGTCTCCCCATGGGACATGGAAAACGGTGTCAACAAGCTCAGAGGTGCCGGTGGTACAAAAACCATGCTGGTTGAGCGAGGAGCA
>JAMOMO010000294.1 GCA_027067035.1 Desulfobulbaceae bacterium | reverse complement strand
CTTTCAGGTCTGTTTCCCACAGCTTCTGCTGCGGTTTTTCCATGGGCCTGTTTGGTCCGGATATCAGCAGAAAAGCAGAAAACGGTTATGACGAATTTCCCGTAAAAGATGTTGCCGAACAGGATCTTGCCGCCATTATTTTCACAACCGGGTCAACAGGGCCGCCAAAAGGTGTTCGCTATGAACATGGTGTCTTTCGGGCGCAGCTCCGGCTGATCCGCGACTATTACGGTATTCAACCCGGAGATGTTGATCAGCCTGCATTTCCACTTTTTGCCCTGTTTTCAACAGCCCTTGGTGCCACCGCTGTCATACCGGATATGGATCCAACGCGACCTGCCCAGGTTGACCCTGAAAAATTTGTTGACTCCATCTCCAGGTATACTGTCAGCTATTCATTTGGATCTCCGGCAATATGGAATGTCATTTCACGCTACTGCACGGAGAGGGATGCCCGACTGCAGTCGCTGCGGAAGATTCTCATGGCCGGTGCTCCCGTATCCGGAGACCTGATTGGAAGAATGCAGTCCATACTTCAACCCGACAGCCTGATCCATACACCCTACGGTGCAACGGAGAGTCTGCCCATCGTATCAATTGAAGGAAAAGAGATCAGCGGTGAGACCTGGTCCGAAAGCAGAAAGGGAAAGGGTACATGCGTCGGGCGCGCTTTGCCCGGAATTGAAATTGCCATTATCCCCATCTCGGATCAGGTGGTGCCGGAGCTTGACAGGAATCAGTTTCTTGCACCGTATGAAATCGGGGAGATCATTGTTTGCGGGGACGTGGTGACAAGGGCCTATGAAAACAACGATGCCGAAAACGCCATGGCCAAAATCATTGACGGCAACAGGTTCTGGCACAGAATGGGTGATGTGGGCTATCTTGATTCCACTGGTCGTCTCTGGTTCTGCGGAAGGCGTGCCCACCGGGTGATCGCATCCCATTCGGGAGCGGAAAAGACCTTTTTCAGCATTCCCACCGAAGCGATATTCAATGAGCATCCGGATGTGTTCCGCAGTGCGCTGGTTGGGGTCACTGATACCGGTGGCAGAGTACATCCTGTGATCATTGTTGAGCCGCTGAAGTGCTGCAGTATGGATCAGGAGAGTCTTCTTCAGGAGATACGGGACATTGCCCTGTCAAATCCGATGACAGAGGATATCAGGCTGTTTCTCATTCATCCTGATTTTCCCGTTGATATCCGGCATAATGCAAAAATATTCAGAGAAAAACTCAGTATCTGGGCTGCCCGGCAGCTCAAGGAGCAACTTTGAAAAGAGCACTGGTCACTGGCGGCGGCGGGTTTGTCGGCAGCCATATTGTAAGGCAGCTTCTTGAAGAAGGGGTGGAATGCCTTGTTGTGGGCCGCAACAGATATCCTGAAATTGAAGCACTCGGTGCCCGGTGTCTGAAGGGCGATATCGGTGATGTTGATTTTCTCAGAAAGAGTTTTGCTGCAGTGGATACGGTCTTTCATGTGGCCGCACTTGCAGGAATATGGGGACCGTGGAAACAGTATCACCAGGTGAATGTTGTCGGGACACAAAATGTTATCGATGCCTGCAGATATGCAGAGGTGCCGCGACTGGTATATACCTCCACCCCGTCGGTGGTTTTTAACGGAGCTGATATCGTTAATGGTGATGAGAGTCTGCCGTATGCCCGGAAATTTCTCTGTAACTATGCCAGAAGCAAGGTGATTGCAGAAAAAAACGTCCTTGAGAGCAGTGGTGAGCCGGATGGCTTCCTGAGCTGTGCCATACGACCTCACCTGGTCTGGGGACCCGGTGACCCCCATCTCATCCCCCGGCTTCTTGAGCGTGGCAGAAGCAGGGACTTACGTAAAATTGGAAACTGTACTAATCTGGTTGATATAAGCTATGTTGAAAATGTCGCTGAGGCTCACCTGCTGGCGGCACGAAATCTTGAGACATGCAGAAGCGCCGCCGGAAAGGCATACTTTATCAGCCAGGGAAAAGCCGTGAATCTCTGGAACTGGATAGATGAACTTTTCCAGCAGACGGGTGTGCCGGAGATTCAATCGAGGGTTCCTTTTCCAGTGGCATATATGGCGGGGTATATGCTGGAGGCGGTGCATCATGTTTTTGCTGCTGAGAAAGAGCCGAAAATGACCAGATTCCTTGCTGAACAACTTGCCAGATCACACTGCTTTTCCATTGCCAATGCAGAAAAAGATCTGGGCTATGTCCCCAGAGTCAGTACAGAAGAAGGAATGAGACGTCTTCAGGAGTCTCTTTTAATACAACAGGAGAGTCAGAAGCAATGAAAAGGAAATCCTTTTTACATGTTACTTTTGTGTTTTTTCTAGTCCTGAGCCTGTTGCAGGCAACCTGTGTGGTGCAGAGCAGGGCGTTCACAGTCGGGGAAGAGAGAGAGATCGGTGAAAAACTGCTCTACCAGATTCGCCTGGCCTTTCCACTGCTGGATGATCCGGATTTATATCAATATATCAATGAACTGGGTGGAGAGGTCCTTGAAGTGGCAGGCGTCCAGTACTTTGACTATCGTTTCAATATTATCAACTCCTCACAATTCAATGCATTTGCCGCCCCGTCAGGACTGGTTTTCTTCTATTCAGGGCTCATTGAAAAAATGGATCATGAGGACGAACTTGTGTCGGTACTGGCCCATGAGATCGGCCATGTGGTTTCCAGGCATATTGCCAAAGGCATGGAGCAGGGGTCAAAAATTACCATTGCCACGACGCTGCTTGCCATAGCAGGGCTTGCCATTGGAGCAGGGGCATTGAGTAATGCGCTGTTCACTGGTGCCATGGCTGCCGGACAGACTGCAAATCTTCATTTCAGCCGTCAAAACGAGGAAGAGGCCGATCGTATCGCCTATGGCTGGATGAAAAAAATGGGAAGAAATCCAGTTGGTGAGGAGGAGATGCTCCAGGAGATGCGGCGTATCAACCGTTACACAATGGGCAACAATGTTCCACAATACCTTCTCACCCATCCGTACCCTGATGAGCGTCTTGATTATATCCAGTCGCTCATAGCCTATGAGCATGATGAGCTGCAGGGGATGAAAAAGACCGATGATTTTGCATTTCTTCGCATGAAGTATCGGGTTCTGTCTCTTGTCAAAGACGGAAAAACCCTGAGAAACTATTACCAGAGTCGTCTTGCCTCCACGCAGCTGTCTGAAAGCGACAAGGTCATGCTGCATTATGGATTGTCACAGCTGGACAGGATGGAGAATAATTTCGAATCCAGCAGAAAGCTGCTGGAAGAGGTGATTGATTACTATCCAGGGCGTTCCATACTGCTCGTTGATCTTGGGATTGTTGAGATGGGTGCAGGGAACCTGGAAAAGGCCCTTGAACTGCTCAACAGCGCATATGATCAAAACCGGAATGATATGTGGGCGGCTTTTCAGCTTGCCAGGGCATGGGAACTGAGCGGTGATCGTAAAAAGGCCGAACGGTACTTTATGGAGGTCCAGGGAAATATGCCGGACTATTCCAAGGTATATTTTGAACTGGGGAAATTAAAAGCAGCAGATGGTGAGCAGGGGAATTCCGCCTACTATCTCGGCAAGTACAATCTCTACGAAGGTCGTCTGAAACTGGCCCAGCATAACTTCAAGACCGCCCTGGCCGCATCAGATACGGACCAGAAACTCAAAGATGATATCAAGGAACTGCGGGCCCTGATTAAACGGCTCAAGGACTGACAGGCAGGTCCGGAACCGGCTGTTGCCCGCCTGTCAGACAACTTGATACTGGAAAACGGTGCTGTGTCAGATCCGTCTCCCGGAGCAGATTCTCCTCACGGAGTATGATTACACCGCAAAGTAATGCGCCTGCGGATGGTGTACAACCATTGCGGAAACACTCAGTTCCGGCACCATCTCCATGGAGGAGCTCAGTTCCACACCGATCTCCCTTGCCTTGAGCAGTTCAAAAAGCGGGACCTGAAGGTCAAGGTTCGGACAGGCGGAGTAACCGAAACTGTACCGCTGGCCCCTGGTATCAATTCCCAGCTCAGCACGCATCATGTCATGGGTATGCTGGGCCAGGGCTTCCGCGGCTTCAACCCCGAAACCGTGAAGAAGCAGATAGTCATGGTAGCGGTCATCATTATAGAGTTCCTGACACACTGCAGCCATTTTTTCGCCCAGGGTTACCACAAAAAAGCCGATGAGGTCGCCACCCTGCTCCCCGGTCCTGAAAAAATCAACAAGGCTGTGGTGCGGTTCCCTTCGCTGTCGTGGCAGTGTGAAAGAATATTTCTCTTCTTTGCTGCCGTCACCGACCAGTAACGATTCATCCGCTCTGCTGCAGGGGAACCAGCCGTAACGCACCCTGGGCTGAAGCAGGTCCTCCGAGAGGATTTTCTCCTGAATTTCATTGAATTTCGGAATAACGGTCTCATCAAGAAGCGCCTGGTATTCTGTTTCGTCGAGTTTGCCTCGTTTATAGCCCCAGCGACCGCGAAAAAGAATCTGCTGGTTCATGAGCGGCAGAAAATCGGAGGGCCGTGCTTCAAGGGTTTTGATTCCGGTAAAGGGTGGCACAGGGATCGAGTCGAGTATTTCAACAGGAGATGCCGCTTTGGCCTCTGCCTGGTCTTTTTTCCCCTTGTTTTCCACCCATTTTGAAGATTCCAGGGTCCCTTTCTCAAAATCCTGGATTGCTTTCAGACCGGAGAATGCATCACGGCAGTAGACAACGGGCGCATCGTAGAGTGGAGCGCAATCCCAGGCCACAAATTTTCTGGTGAGGGCGGCACCTCCGAGCAGTATCGGTTTATCAATTCCGGCAGCCTTGTATTTTTCCATACTTTCCTGCATGATCATCGCGGATTTGACAAGAAGGCCGCTGAGACAGATGATATCTATTTCAGGAGTTGATTGCACCTTGTCGATGATGGCTTCCGCGCTGACTTTAATCCCCATATCTATGACATTGTAGCCGTTGTTGCTGAGTATGATGTTCACCAGGTTTTTTCCGATATCATGGACATCACCCTGTACCGTTGCCAGAAGAATACACGGGGCGTCTGAACGGTCGTTTTTATCCATGAATGGTTCCAGAATATCCACGGATTTTCTCATTACTTCAGCTGACTGCAGCACAAAAGGCAGGAGCATCTCACCGGAACCAAAGAGTACACCGACCTCGCGCATTGCACTCACCAGGTGCTGGTTGACAATCTCAAGGGCCGAGTAGCGGTCAAGGAGCATTCGCAGAATATCCGGAAGATCCTGCTGGTTACCCAGCATGATCCGCTCACGGATCATCTCCTCGGGGGTGATGTCTGTGTTTTCTTCAGCCTCTTCGGTGACACTGTTTTCTTCAAAATACCTGATATAGGTCATGAGCGGCTGATCGCTTGATTCGCGGCGATCATAGAGGAGGTCCAACGCCAGGGAAACTGCATCCTTATCAATGGACTCCAGGCTGATACAATTACTTGGGTCAATGATAACAGCGTCCAGTCCAGCCGCAACGGCTTCGTGGAGAAAGACGGCATTCAAGACCTTTCTGGCAGGAACCGGCAGGCCGAAAGAGATGTTGGAAAGGCCCAGAATAGTGTGACACCCGGGGAGTTCCGCCTTGATCCGCCTTATGGCATCCAGGGTCTGGACAGCGGCATCGAGTAACTTCTCGTCACCGGATCCCACCGTGAAGGTAAGGGGATCAAAGAAAAGGGAATCAGCACTGATCCCATGCTCTTTTGTGACAAGATCATAGATGCGACCGGCAATTCTAAACTTGCTGTCACAATCCATTGCCATGCCGTCTTCATCAATGGTAAGAGCTGTAACACACGCACCATATTTGCGGACCGCCCTGCAGATACGGTCAAGATTGGCTCCGCCGTCTTCGAGGTTGATTGAATTGACAATGGGCCGTCCCGGATATGCTGCCAGTCCTTTTTCAATGACCTCAGGGGAGGTGGAGTCAATCATCAGTGGTGCTTTTAAGGTCTTCCCGTACATCTGCACCAGGGTGACAAGATCTTCCGCCTCATCACGTCCGGCCCAGGCGGCAGAGAGGTCAACAACATGGGCGCCCAGCCGTTCCTGATCAATCCCAATCTGAAGGCAGCCTTCGTAGTCGTCGGCAATGAGCAGTTCCCGGAATTTTTTTGAACCCGTGGGATTGGAACGTTCACCAATAATCAGTGGAGCCGGCTGCTGCCGGATATCTATTGCCTGATAGAGGCTGGAAATCTGATTGAGAATGGTATTATTGATGACTTTTTTCATTTCACCACCTCAGGTCTGGGGGCAGGAGTACAACCCTGCAGGGCATCAACAAGGCCTCTGGTGTGTTCAGGGGATGTTCCGCAGCAGCCTCCGACAATGGAGACCCCTTTTTTGGTGACAAAATCATGCATGTGTCGGCCGTATTCAGATGGTGTTAAGGGATAGTGCGTCTTTCCGTTGACCACTTCAGGCATACCCTGATTGGGGATGCAGGAAATGCGCTTTTTCCAGTTTTTACAGAGATAGTCAATGTGTGGTTCCATGTCGGTTGGACCTGTGGCACAGTTTAAGCCGAGGGAGAAAACGGGAAAAGGGGCGATGGTTGCACAGACGGAGGCGATATCCGTTCCCACAAGCATGGTTCCCTGCTGCTCGAAGGTAACAGATGCCATGACCGGTATATCAGCACCCGTTTTTTCAAGAAGATCAAAACAGGCGATGAGCACGGTCTTGATCTGCAGCAGATCCTGACAGGTCTCAACAATGAGTACATCCACGCCACAGTCGAGCAGGGTTTCCATCTGCTCGGTGACGGTGTCTGTCAGTTCCGCGGGGGAGATGTGGCCCAGAATGGGAAGTTTGGTCGTGGGCCCGATGGAACCGGCAATATATCGCGGCTGTTCTTTTGAGCTGAATTCCGAAACGGCCTTTTTAGCATTGGCAACGGCTGCACGGTTGATCTCTTCGACTCTGCCTTCAAGGCCATATTCGGACAGGACCACAGATGAGGCGCCGAAGGTGTTGGTTTCTACCACCATAGCCCCGGCAGCAAGGAATTTGCGGTGCAGTTCAGTGATGGTTTCGGGTGAGGAGATATTGAGGTATTCGTTGCATCCGTCAAGGCCATCCCAGGCGGATGGGTCAATATCCATGGTCTGAAGAGTGGTACCGCAGGCACCGTCAAAGAGTATAAGGGGGTGTTCAGCAAATTTCATGGCAGGAGTGTTGTGGTGTTTATCCGGTTGTCGGTGATTGATGTGCTGTTGCCCAATAGGGCTAACAGTGCCTGTGTGCGATCTGATGCAGCAAAGATATATCTCATTTCTATTTTATCAAGGCTGCCATGTTGCTCAGTAACGTGTATGGTGTCCAGAGTCTGCTGTTTTTGTCCGGGTTTGACAAAAACGGACTGACGGTGAACATCTTTGTGCTATGATCATAAATGAAATACAGCAGCCGTGATACCCGCCATCGTTCCTGTCAGCAGGGGTTCCTGACAAATAAAAGTGTCCGAAAGGAGTAGAAAAAATTCCTTTCTATGGTATCATTATTTTTGTTTGCTGGGAAACACCTTTTTACCAAATTCAGCTGTTTTTTTTGTGTCCATTGTCAAAATATATTGATCATAGTTCAGTCTTTTCTTCAAAGACCATTGCCCGGGATTTCCTTTTCTGGCTGGTGGCTCTTATTGTACTGATTGTAGCAGTTGCCGAGGGCGGGTACTATCTCTATTCCAACAAGATGACACAACTGACGGTCAACGAGCGTGCAGACACTCTGATCGATGAACTTTCCTCAATGCTCATGGTTCCGCTCTATAACAGAGATATGGAGAGTATAAAACATGTCTGCCTCACCTATTCCCAGATTCCCGACCTGTATGGTCTCCAGCTCTATGATGAACAGGGTATCCTTCTTTTCAACTCAATAGCAGACAGAAGCGGCAAGGTGTACCGGGAGCGGCGGATTTTCAGGGAGTCCCTCTATCTCGGGCATGTAACCCTGATTTTATCAGACAGCTTTTATAACCAGAATCGGCAGCAGACCCTGATGGCCATTCTTTTCATGGGGCTCTCGCTGATTGCAGCGATGGTGGTCGGTATTCATACCATCATGTATTACATCCTGATAAAACCGTTACAGCAGTTCAATCACGGGCTCCTGGAGATTGCCGACGGGAACTACAACACGCGTCTTGACCCTGTAAGACACATGGATCTCAATTCTTCAGTTGATGCTGTCAACACAGTGGCGGAAAAGATTGAAAGGGTGGTTGACCAGCTCAGTGTTACCAGGGATTTCCTGCAGGATGTACTGAACTCCATGCCATCTATCATGATTGGCGTCGATAACAGATGCTGTATCACCAACCTCAACCATGCTGCCGTTAGCAGGTCTGGCAGGAGCTATCTGCAGTGTATCGGAAAAGAACTGCTGGAAGTATTCCCGGGCCTTGAGCGGCTTGTGAGCGGTGATATCCAGAAATCCATCCACCAGCAGGAAGTGATCAGCATAGAACAGAAGGATTGTATTGTGCTGGGTCATAAAAAATGCGCTGAAATCACCGTGTATCCACTGCATGGTTCAGCACCTGACGGAGCGGTCATCCGCATAGACGATATCACTGACAGAACCAGGCTTCAGGAGGTGATGGTTCAGACGGAAAAGATGCTCTCGGTTGGCGGACTTGGTGCTGGAATGGCCCATGAGATCAATAATCCTCTTGGTGGTATTCTGCAGGCAGCTCAGAATATTGAGAGAAGGATGTCGCCGCAGCTGGAAAAAAATCATGAGATTGCCCGCCAATGTGGTTTTGAGATGGAACAGTTGGAAGCGTATCTCAAAATGCGGGATATCGATACCATGCTGAACGGCATTCGTGATGCCGGTCAGCGTGCAGCGAAAATTGTTCAGAACATGCTGCAGTTTTCAAGGCGCAGTGAATCATCCATGGAGTCCTGCCGGCTCTCTGAAATGCTTGATCGGGTACTTGAACTGGCCAATAACGATTACGACCTGAAGCGTAAATATGATTTTCGCAATATCAGAATTGTTCGTCACTATTCCCGTTCACTGCGGGTCTTTTGTGCGAAGACTCAAATTGAGCAGGTCTTTCTCAATCTCTTTAAGAATGCGGCTCACGCCTATGGCCAATATGATTCCAGTGCAGGGATCGTACCGGAGATTACCATCAATACCTATCGGAAAGACGGCTTTGTCTTC
>JAMOMO010000293.1 GCA_027067035.1 Desulfobulbaceae bacterium | reverse complement strand
ATGCGGCCCTGGCCGTGTATGAAGAGTATCTCGGAACCTTTCTGGGAGAAAAAGCCAATCCTCAGCTCACCCGGATAATTCATGAAAAAATAAACAGGCTCAGCAGTACAGAATGAGACTGGTCACCTCTCCTGCTGAAATACAGGAACGTGCTCTGGAATACCGCGCACGTGGGTTGACGGTCGGGCTTGTACCCACCATGGGCTGGTTCCATGAGGGACACCTCTCGCTGATGCGGCTTGCCGCCAAAAAAGCTGACCGGGTGATTGTGAGCCTCTTTGTCAATCCCATCCAGTTCGGTCCCAATGAGGATCTGGACAGCTACCCTTATGACCTTGAAAGAGATCGCCGGCTTGCAGAGGAGACAGGGGTTGATATCCTCTTTGCACCTGAAAAACAGGTGATGTATCCAGACGGTTTTTCCAGCAGTGTCACTGTCTCCGGGCTGAGCTCTCGCCTCTGTGGCAGCAGCAGGCCCGGTCATTTTGACGGGGTCACCACCGTTGTGGCAAAACTCTTCCATCTGACTGTGCCGCACCTGGCCGTTTTTGGTGAAAAGGATTTTCAGCAGCTTGCAGTGATCAGGAAGATGGTGGATGATCTTGATTTCCCGGTGGAAATCCTTGGTCATCCGATAGTTCGTGAGGAGAGTGGACTGGCAATGAGTTCACGCAACACCTATCTCAAAAGCAGTGAGATGCCGGCGGCACTTTCACTCTCTGAAGGTATCAGGGAAGCTGTGAAATGTGTCAATGGACCCGGGGCAGAGAGCATTGATGCCAGGCAGGTGAAAGATCTTGTCCGTGCAATCATAACCGCTCACCGGGAATGTGAAATTGATTATGTTGAAGTGGTGGACAGGAGCAGCCTTGAAAACTGCACTGAAATTACAGAAAACTCTCTGCTGGTACTGGCAGTGAAGATAAACAATCGTATTCGATTAATAGATAATTCAATTCTAAAAGGGAGTTGATATGGAGCGTCAGATGCTCAGTGCCAAACTGCACAGGGCCACTATAACTGAAGCGGATCTTGATTATGAAGGAAGTCTCACCATTGACAAGGACCTGCTTGAGGCCGTGGGGATTATTCCTTTTGAACGGGTGAAGGTCTATAATATCAATAATGGTGAACGGTTTGACACCTATGCCATAGAAGGAGAACGCGGTTCCGGAGTGATCGGTCTCAATGGTGCTGCAGCACGGAAGGGAATGGTTGGCGATCTCATTATCATTGTGACATTCGGCTTGTATTCCCCTGAAGAACTGAAGTCGTATCATCCAAATATTGCCCTGCTTGACAGCAGTAATTCCATAAAAGAGATGTTGAGCAAATAAAAGAAGAGGGAGTTGTATTATGCCGGGTTTTGAAGTCTTTGGAGAGGAAGAAAAAAAGCAGATATATGATGTCCTTGAAACAGGTGTTCTGTTTAGATATGAGTTTGGGGAGCAGCGGAAGGGTATCCACAAGGTGCTCGAGTTTGAACGGGACTTTGCAAAGTATTGTGGTGCCGGGTATGCGCAGGCGGTAACATCCGGAACCGCTGCCTTGAAAGTTGCCATGGCCGCACTGGGAGTTGGTCCGGGTGATGAGGTTATCACCCAGGGCTTCACCTTTGTTGCAACCTGGGAGGCCATTCTTGATATCGGGGCCATCCCGGTCTTCACAGAGGTTGATGAGACCCTGAATATGGACCCTGAAGATCTCAAGAAAAAAATCACCGACAAGACGAGATGTATTATCCCGGTGCACATGCTGGGGGCAATGGCCCGTATCGAAGAAATAGTTGAAATTGCAGCATCCCGCGACATTGCAGTGCTGGAAGATACTGCCCAGGCCGCGGGAGGGACTATCAACGGTCGCCATCTCGGTACCTTCGGTGACTGTGGAACCTTCTCCTTTGACTCGGTGAAGACCATGACCACCGGGGAAGGTGGGATGATAATCACAAGTGATGAGAAGATGTGGAGGAACATGTCTGAATACCATGACCACGGTCATGATCATGTTGTGAATCCCGGTGGCAGAGGTGGTGAAGGACGGAGCTTCATAGGTTTTAACTACAGGATGATGGAACTGCAGGGGGCCATGGGGATTGCTCAGCTCGCGAAGCTGAATGCAATGATTGAGTCCCAGCGGGCAAATAAAAAGCGCTTGAAAGCCGCGGCAGCAAAGATTCCCGGAGTGAAATTCAGAACTCTTGTGGATGAGCAGGGTGATACTGCAACATTTTTTGCCTTTATGCTTGAGAACCGGGAACAGTGTCGGAAGGTGAATGCTGTTCTTGGTGACAATGGTGCCGGAGCCATTAATTTCAGTGAGAACAGCTGGCATTTTTATCCCAGCTGGGAACACCTGCATAACGGATCAACCCTGGCTGCTTCAGGCTGGCCTTTTGCTGAACCCGGGGGGAAACGGAGGGTGGTTTATGATCCGGAACTGCTGCCGGAATCCGCTGACATACTTTCCCGTACCCTGGTGTTTCCGGTGTCCATCAAGATGAGTGATGAGCAGATCGATACAATCTGTTCTGCACTCGGGAAAGCCGCACAGGCCATCTGAGACAGAAGTTTTCCATAAAAAAGGGGTCACGGGAATTTCCTGTGACCCCTTTTTTATGTCTTTTTTGCGTACGCTGCCCTGAAAGAGCTGTATTCTCTTTTACTGCTTGTAGAACTTATGGCTTCCGTACTGGTCGACATAGGTGTATTCAGAGGCCCAGTAGGGTTCAATGTTGTCAAGGTGGTAGTAGGTGGATCCGGCCGTAAAATCTGCTGAGTTAAGGGCAATATACACGGATTTCAGGCATTGGAAAAAGGCTTGCGGGTCTTCTGGAATATAAGAACCTTTCTGGCCGGTCCAGCTGAACTGATGCGGCTGGTTCACAACTTTTTTAATGCTCAGTTCCCGTTGTGCAGCGCGGTTCAGGGTGACATGAGCCACTGCAACCTGGCCTATTTCGGGCTCAGAACGTGCTTCGTGGTAGACGTTTAATGTCAGCCACAGTATTCCTTCTAGAAATGTCATATGTGTTCTCCATTTTCCGGTTTATCTACCCTGTTTACTGATGTGCAATGAAGAAGAATCCGATTATGAGACTCTTGGTTTCAGGGAGTATTACTGGAAACGATTCCTATTTGACATAATAATCATTTCTAGTCAAGGAAAAACTTAACAAGACCGGTGGAGCAGTTCGTATGGAACTTCCGCAAGATGTGTTAATGCTGCTCTTTTTTTCTGGGGGAATTGTTCTTAAACCGGTATGATAGTAGTGATATGAATCCACACAATAACTATTCAGAAACAATCCAGGGAATTGTTGAAAGAGTCACTTTTCATAATGAGGATAACGGCTGGAGTGTACTCAGGGTAAAGTGCTATAAAGAATTTGAAGCATGCACGGTAATTGTCCATCAGACAAAGGTCTTTGCCGGTGCCTCCATGAAATTCAGCGGCAGCTGGGCCAATCACCCCAGGTTTGGACGACAGTTTAAGGCAGTCACCGCGGTGGAACAGAAGCCCGCATCTGCCGCCGCCCTTGAAAAATATCTTGGTTCGGGGCTGATCAAAGGGGTTGGGCCCAAAACAGCCAGACGAATTGTCAGACATTTTGGTGACAAGACCCTGACTGTCTTTGAGGAGTCAATCGAAGATCTGTTACAGGTTCCCGGTATTGCACAAAAAAAGCTGGAAAGTATCAGCTGTGCCTGGAAGGAGCACCGGGAAATACGTGATGTCATGATTTTCCTGCAGAAACATGGCATCTCAACCCTTTTTGCTGTTCGTATCTACAAAAAATACGGGCAGAGTGCAATTGAGACAGTATCAAAAAATCCCTACCAGCTGGCCAATGATTTTTATGGAATCGGCTTCTTTTCAGCAGACAGGGTGGCACTCTCTTTCGGTATAGAGGCCAACGCTCCCATACGTGTTTTTGCTGCAATCCGGCATATCCTGGCGGCATCCAGAGAAAAGGGGCATTGTTATCTTACCATGGAGCAGATCCAGGATGAGGTACAAAAACTGCTCGATCTTGACCTGAATGGTCTGCTGGAGACCTACCTACAGCTCATGGAAAAAGACGGACTGTTGAAAAAACGTATTCTCAGTTCCGGTGATGAGACACTTTTTTGTTACTATTCAAAGACGCTCTACTTTGATGAAAAGGGATGTGCATCTGATATTTTAAGGCTCTGTCATCCTGTGACTGTGGACACGGGAAGAGTGAGAAAGTGGCTTGGCGAATATGGCAGAAAGAGAAACATCACACTCAGTGAGGAACAGGACAATGCGGTGAGCGGAATTGTCTGCTGCGGCCTCTCCATTCTCACCGGTGGCCCGGGATGCGGGAAAACCACCACCACCAAAACCCTTACCCGATTATTTCTTGCCATGGGAAAAGAGGTGCTTCTGGCAGCGCCCACGGGAAGGGCGGCACAGAGGATGCAAGAGGTCATAGGAATTGAGGCAAAAACAATTCATCGCCTCCTTGAATTCCAGAAGAACTCTTTTCAGAAAAACCGTGACAATCCACTCTTCTGTGATGTGCTGATTGTTGACGAATGCTCAATGCTGGACATCAGCCTGGCGGCAGCACTCTTTGCTGCAGTTCCAACAGGTGCACAGCTTGTCCTGGTCGGCGATGCCGATCAGCTTCCCTCTGTCGGTGCCGGAAATGTTCTCGGTGATATGATAGTATCCGCTGCGATTCCATATTTTCACCTCAGGAAAATTTTCCGTCAGGCCGAGGATTCCACCATCATCACCTATGCCCATGAGATGAATGCGGGGATTGTTCCGAAAATACCATCCCCTTTCAAATTTCCAGAACTGTGGACAGAGAACTGTGACTGCCTTTTTCTTGATTCAAGCGAGGCAACCCAGAAACAGCTGAAACTCATAAAAAAAGCCAAAAACCTGTTGAAACCAGGGGCCCTTGAAGAAGAGTACGGCCTGGAGAAGCTCTATGGGCAGGAAGCGGAGTCTGCAAGTCAGCAGAAAAATACCCACCATGACGATGCATTTCTCAGGAAAGAGGAGCATGTCGACTTTGGCCTGCTCCAGACAGCAGAAAATGAGGCGGATGAGCTTCGTGCCGTCATAAAAAATGTTCATCCATGGTCGTCACTCTACTATGGTCTTACCGCATCTCAGGTGCTGATCAGGCTCTACACCGAGTGGATTCCAAAGTATTTTGGTACTGATACGGAAATACAGGTCCTCTCTCCCATGACCCGTGGAAGTCTCGGGACGGTACAACTGAATTCCACCCTGCAGGCCCATGTGAATCCCCCGCAGCAGGACAAAGGCCAGATCACTCTCGGAGAGCGGATTTTCAGGGTTGGAGACCGGGTCATTCACCGGAGAAACAACTATGATCTCGGGGTCTATAATGGTGACATAGGAAAGATCACCCGAATAAACAGTATTGAGCTTACCTGCGTGGTGAACTATTTTTCAGACGGCAGGGATGTTGAGTATCAGAGGGATCAGCTGGGAGAACTTGATCTTGCCTATGCCATAACCATTCACAAGGCCCAGGGAAGCGAGTTTGACTGTGTTATTATTCCCCTTGTTTCACAACATTTTAATATGTTATTTCGCAATTTGTTGTATACAGGGCTTACCCGTGCCAGAAAACTTGCCGCATTCACGGGCAGCAGACAGGCACTGGGTATGGCAGTCCACAATATTGACAGTTCGAAACGGCAGACCGCACTGACCTTGCTGCTGCAGGAAGGCATGGCTGCCTTGCAGCAGCAGACTGGCAGGGCACAATAAAGGGATACAGCGATAATGGAATACAGAACAGGATCAGTGGGACGGGTACTTAACATTCGTTTTGACCATGGTGATGACTTCCTGAAAGAACTCGGAACTCTGTTGAAACAAGAGAATATCAGGGTGGCCTGGTTTCAGATTCTGGGTGCGCTACGTCAGGCTGACGTGGTTATCGGGCCTGAAGAGCCGGTTATGCCCCCGAAACCTGTGTGGACCAGCGTGGATGAGGCCAGGGAGGCCATAGGGACCGGTTCTGTGTATATGGACGGAGATGAACCCCTTATTCATCTCCATGCGGCGCTGGGCTTTCATGGTGAGACGCTCACCTGCTGTGTTCGGGACAACAGTAAAGTGTATCTGATCCTTGAAGTGATTCTTTTTGAAATAACAGGTATTGATGCCACCCGTCCCTGGTGGGAAGAGGGTGGTTTTAATCGATTAACCTTCTCTTAATATAACATTAGACCTCAGAAAACCGGGTTTAGACACTCGCATGGGTAACGTATGAGCGAATATATCAGCAAGTCGGAAATGAAACGAATTTACAAGCAGGTGACGGAGCTTGCCAGAGAGGTCGCAGATCTTTCAGACAAAGAGCTCAAAAGCTTTCCGGGAGGCCCGGTTATTCATGAGGAGATAATAGCGACACGTGGCCTGAAGGGAGGTTCGCGTAACCGTCAGATAAAATATCTGGCCAAGGTTCTTCGGCAGGGCCCCCTTGATGAAATATATCTCTTCATCACCAAACGAAAGGGCTCGAATCTCCATGCAAGGAAGCAGTTTCACGAGGCTGAACGTCTCCGTGATACCCTGATCAATGAGGCGATGGAGGCGTATCAGGAGAGCCTTTCCATGCAGCTGGCCTTTGAACCGGACTGGGAAAGCCCCTTTATTGATGAAGTTGTGCGGGAATACCCGAATATAAAAGAAAAAGAGTTGCGCCAGGTTATCTATCAGTACGTTAAGACGCACAATAAATTTCATTATCGTGAGCTTTTCAGAATCATGAAGGCAGCCGTTGACCTGAAGGAGCGAAGTCAAAAGAGCGGTGTGTAATGGTCATGGCGGCCATTTTGCAAAATAAAGATCCATGATTAACCGCCCCCATCACTGCTGCTCTTCTCCTGACAGCAGTGCTGGGGATTTTCAGCTGAAGACCAGACAGCGATTTTCTGCTGTATCAGCTGACAGAATTTTTCTCACAGCCCGCTTCTGAAAAAGAAGCAATATGTGTATTTGCTTTTTCAGTCGGACCTGTTACCATAACGTTATAGAGTAGTTACAGTAAACAGCTGATGCTGATGATTGTCAGGGAGAGGAATGACAGAGAAGAAATCACAGTCTGGAAACGGCTATTATCCAGGAGGTCGTGGGGGAAATAGCCCGGAATTTCACGACGGAGCCAACATTGATGCCCTCAATGGAGCAAAGATACTCCTGGTCGAAGATAATATAATAAATCAGGAAGTTGCCTCCTCCATACTTGCCCAGAAAAATGTTGTAACCGTTGTTGCTGAAAACGGAAGACAGGCACTGGAAAAACTTTCTTCAGAAAATTTTGACTGTGTATTGATGGATATCCAGATGCCGGTGATGGATGGCTATGAGGCAGCCAGGACAATTCGTCAAGATAAGCAGTACAAGAATCTCCCGATACTTGCCATGACCGCCAACACCCTCTCCAGTGACTCCCAGTGCATCCGTGAGGCAGGTATGAATGGCCACATTGCCAAGCCCATTGACCGGGATATGCTTTTTCGTGAACTGGCCAGATGGATCGGCAGAGATCTGCAGGCTGACAGCTCCACGGGATGTCTGTGTGCCTCACCCGTGAAGAGTCCCGAGAATACCATGATTGATATGGAGGCATCGCTGAAAAGGGTGGGGGGAAACCATGATCTGCATAGAAGGATCTTAAAAACATTTGTTCAGAAACACGGACAGGACCATACCCAGGTTGCTGAATATATTCATTCCGGAGATATCGACTCGGCACAAAACATAACCCACTCGCTGAAGGGAGTGGCCAAGATAGTCGGGTCTGAAGTACTCTATACGGTGGTATCGGATCTGGACACGCTGCTCAATGACGGAAATGAAGAACAGTATCATTCATGTATAGATGTTTTCTCTGATGTTCTCGGTGATGTTGTCCTGACCATTGAGGCATATATTCAGGATACGGAACAGGAGGAGGCTTAGGGCTTCCCCGGGAAGCATAAGTAAAGCAGGGCGGATGGAGGCGTATTGGGTCCCCTCTGACTGAATCGTGCCTGGAAGCCTTCAGCGGATTTCATTTGAGTCCACATAGGCATAGGCACTGTGCTTGTGAATGGACTCAAAGCTTTCAACACTTGCTGAAAACCAGGTTATCTTACTGTTGTCAAGGGCAGACACGGCAACCTTACGCACCACATCTTCAACAAACATCGGGTTTTTGTACGCCCTCTCTGTAACATATTTTTCGTCGGGACGTTTCAGCAGGGCCCAGAGTTCACAGGAGGCGGCATCCTCTATCATCCGGATAAGATCCTCCACCCAGATAAATTTTCTGAATTTAACATTCAGGGTGACTTCAGCCCTCTGATTATGGGCACCAGCCTCGCTGATCTCTTTTGAGCAGGGACAGAGGGTTGTCACCGGGACCCGGACAGAAAGAATAAAGTCACTGTCCGTTCCGACCTCACCGGTAAAACTGCACTCATACTCCATGAGACTTCTGGTTCCAGAAACCGGTGCCTTTTTCTCAATAAAATAGGGGAAGGACATCTCCACCCTGGCACTTTCTGCACACAAGCCTTTCTTTACTTCAGCAAGGAGTTCGGGGAAACTGGTGACACTCAGGTCATCCATGTACTTGTTCAGAACGGAGGTGAAGGTGTGTACGCAGCTTTCACGGTATTTTCCGGGAACGGCCACCTGAAGGGAGACCGTTGCAACACTGTTCTGCAGGCCGCCATTTTTCTGGCGGATTCGAACAGGTATCTGGATGTCCCTGATACCGACAGATTGTATCTTCATTGAGCTAGCGAAGCTGTGTTGAATCCCGTACCCCGAGTGAATCATATATCTCAAGGGTGGCCTGGGATGAGTTGAGTGTGAAAAACTGGATTCCGCGGACACCATTGTCAAGGAGATCCCTGACCTGTTCAGTGGCCCAGTGGATTCCGACTTTCTCGACATAGTCGTCGTTTTCAGCACGATACACAGCTTTTAAAAGGCGGGCCGGAATCCTGGCTCCACCAGCCAGTTCCGCGGTTCTGATCAGCCCGCTTTTGGTGCTTACAGGCATGATTCCGGCTATGTTCGGAACATGGATACCGGCCAGTTCACAACGTTCGCAGTAATCATAGAAATCACGATTTTCAAAAAAGAGCTGGGTTACTATGTAATCGGCTCCGGCATCAACTTTTTCTTTCAGATATTCGATTTCCTGAAGGC
>JAMOMO010000292.1 GCA_027067035.1 Desulfobulbaceae bacterium | reverse complement strand
GAACGGGGCCGATGAAAAGAGGAACCCCGGGCCGTGTTGCAGTGGCAGTCCGGGCAGCTGTACTGTTGAGAGTGTAGTAGTAAATGGGGATGGATTGCTGCATACATCCTGTAAGCACGAGCAGGACGAAAAGAAGAATTCCTTGAAAAGCGTATGATTGCAGGTTTTCTCTTTTCTTCACTGTGAACTCCCGGATCTGTAAAATAATCATGGATTGTAGATGACTGTATAGTAGCAGCATAGCTGTTATCTGTCCTGTATTGCAAGGGAGAATGAAAAAATGGTCGGGAAATGCTGTGGGCTCATTCTTTTTCCAGCCTGCCAGGGTTTTGTAGGCCGAAAATCAGTGTTTCCGGGTTTCGGTGAATAAAATCGCTGAGTTTTTCTATGGACCGGGCGGTTTCTTCAAGCTGTTTCATCGATTCGGTGAAGCGGTAGTAGAGTGGTGAATAGGGGCTGATTGTTTTCTCGGCCTGGGAGAGCAGCTGGCTGGCCTGTCGCAGTGTCAGGTCCAATTGTTCAAAAGAGCGTTTAAGTTCTGTGTGCAGGCTGGGGACGACCTCATTATCCAGAGACTGAACCAGCTCATCTGCATGCCTGGTAAGTGCTGCAATATGCGCCAGCGTGCTGTCAGCCTGCGTGAGTATGGGGGCGACACCACTGTCAAGTTTTGCAAGGATTGACTGCAGGCTCACTGTTGAGGCGGCAAGGTTGTCAAGAAGCTGCTTTATTTTTTCCCTGTCAACGCTCTCGGCAAGGGTCGTGGCAAGGGTATCCAGTGAGTTCAGAGTGTGCATGAACTTTTTATAGAGTTTTCCGACATCGACATTTTCCATCATTTTTGAGAACTGCTGCATATCTGAGGGCAGGGTGGGTATTTCAAAATATTCCTTGTTTTTATCCCGGTAGACAGCGGGCGAATTCTCATAGAATGCAAGGTCAACGTAACGTTTACCAGTGACCAGGCTCTGAAGTTTCAGCTTGGCCCGAAGTCCTTGTTTACACATGGCATCCATGAAATCGTAGATATCACTGCTGTTTCTCTCTTTCTTTTCTTCAACAATCATGGTTGCCTCGGGACTCAGGGCGATGATGATGGGTATGCTGATCTCCTGGCTTCTGTTCCCGTTTCCCTCTATCTGTATCTTGATGGCCTTTACCTGGCCGATGGTGACGCCGCGGTAGGTAACGGGTGCACCGACACTGAGACCGCTCAGGGAGCCGTCAAAGTAGGCGATGACCAGTTTCTCCTGTGCAAAGAACTTGTTGCCACCAAAAATGACCACGGCTGTCATGAAAAGGACAAGGGACAGGACAACGAAGACACCGATCATTGCCGGCTGGAGTTTTCTGTTCGTCATAAGAGTGTGCCGTTGAGGTTAATCTCTGACAGATGTGCTTCTGCTGAGAAATTGTCTGACTTTACTGCTGTCACTGTTTTTTGCGAGAATTCTCGGGTTTCCAGTGGCCAGCATGGTTCGTGTTTCAGTATCCAGAAAAATGGAATCGTCTGCCAGCGCAAATATGGAGGCCAGTTCGTGGGTAACGATGACAATGGTGGCACCAAGGCTGTCACGGAGTTCCAGGATAAGATCATCAAGCATTTTTGAACTGATGGGGTCAAGCCCTGCTGAAGGTTCATCAAAAAAAACGATTTCCGGATCAAGGGCAATGGCGCGGGCGAGCCCGGCACGTTTTTTCATACCGCCGCTTATTGCGGATGGCAGATAGCTGCTAAAACCTTTCAGTCCCACCAGTGCCAGTTTGATTTCCACAATTTCCCTGATGAGATCCTCTGTCAGATCGGTGAACTGTTGAAGTGGCAGAGCGACATTTTCCCCAATGGTCATGGAACTCCAGAGGGCACCTGACTGGTACAGCACCCCGGATTTCTGCATGAGTTGTACCCGTTTCTTCAATGGCTGTTTCCAGAAATTTATTCCGTTATACATAATATCACCGGCTGCCGGCCGTTTGAGTCCGGTGAGATGTCTCAGCAGGGTGGATTTGCCACAGCCGGATTCGCCCATGATAGTAAAAATGGAGCCTTTCCGTATTGTAAAACTGAGCTCCTTCTGCAGGACGAAATCGCCATATGCCATGGTGAGATTGTCGACGGTTATGAGGGCCTCGGAATGTGTCACGGTCTATATTCCCAAAACATTAAAGAAGAATGTGAAACCGGCGTCAGTGATAACGATGAGAACAATGGAGGTGACCACTGCAGAAGTTGTCGCCTTACCGACTGAATCTGCACTGCGCCCGCAGTTCATCCCTTTCAGGCAGCCGCAGAATGCCACCAGGTATCCGAATACCACGGACTTAATCATTCCCACGAGAAAATGGTTGAGGTGTACGGCTTTGATGGTTTGTTCGTAGTAGAGGATGGGGCTTATGTCCAGTGAAAAGCAGCCTATGAAAAACCCGCCGACAATACCTATGAAATCAGAGCATATGGCCAGAAGCGGCATCATGAGAATCAGTGCGGTCATACGGGGCAGTACCAGGAAATCCAGTGGATTTATCCCCATTGTCTGCAGGGCGTCAACTTCTTCATTGACCTGCATGGTCCCAAGTTGTGCCGCATAGGATGCACCGGTTCGGCCTGCCATGATAATGGCTGCCATCATCGGACCCATTTCCCGTGTCATGGTGAGTCCGACAAGATTGGCAACGTAGATGTCAGCCCCGAACATCTTCAGCTGAACAGCACCGATGAATGCCAGGGTGAATCCGACGAGAAAGGATATAAGAGTAATGATTGGCAGTGCCTGGGGACCGCAGTCAAAGAGAAAAAAGGTAAAGTCTTTTTTCAGATATCTGGCCCTGCCGGTGAAAAAACGGATATAGGCGAGAAATATGTCACCCGTGAAGGTGAGCATCTGTACAGATTCTTTTACAAGAGCCAGAGACTGTTTGCCGATCTCTTCAAAGAGTCCGGATTCAAGAGAGTTACTGGAGGGCGGAATAACGGTTTTTTTCCGGGTGAGCCGCAGCAGTTTTCTGATACCATCCGGTAAACCGTCTGTAACAACTGTTATTCCAAGCTCAGCAGCCATCTCGGTGATGGCTGAAATTTCGACAAGAAAAGCACTGTCCCACTGTTCCAGCCTGTCTGTGTTGAAATACAGAGAACTGATACCGTCTGTGAGCAGGGAAGGAACATCGGGCAACGAAAAGGGCAGGGTGCTGATGGTCCATGGACCGCTGAAGCAGAGGGAGAGTGCGTCACCGTCATCATTTATCTGGGATACACATTCCGGGTTCATAGGGAGTCGTCAGGGGGAAGGTTTTCAGTCAGGTATCTTCATGGATTCAGGTACTATATACTGTAGACCCCCGGCTTGTCCAGTTGATTTGAGTGGTGTTGGCCGGTCAGGGTGCAGGATCTTCTTTCTGGAGAGGCCGTTTGAGTAGAAAATGTGCAGCACAGATACAGCTTATGAGAAGCAGCATGAGAAACAGGTAGGGGGGAAAGTAGAATAGAGATGTTCGAAAGGATTCATCTTCAATCAGGGCTGCCGGAAGGCCGGGGGAACTTGCGCTGATCGAATCCCGGAGTCTGCTGATCAGGACGGCGTAGAAAATACCAATGATTCCGTATGCCGCATTAAAGGCAAGGCCCTTGTAGCTGAGAATGGTGGCACGCTGTCGTGGTTCTGCAATTTTGTTGAGATAATGACTGGTGAAAAAAGAGGTGAACATCATGGTGACGAATACAAATGCCATGGGAATGAGGCCATAGACAGGAAAACAAAGTGTGAGTCCCCAGAGGGAGACAAAGGCAAGGGTTGTCAGCATGAGTGCATTGCTGCTGGGGCTGAAATGTTCAACCATGGCTCTGGCAATCCTGGGGACAACAAGTCCCAGCATTGCGATCCCGGAGCCGATCAGGCCAAAACTTGCTTCAGGGAGGTCAATGATCCGGTAATATTGACTTGTCATGGTCACAAGCATTCGCAGAACATGGTCAAAGCTCATGCCCAAAAGAATGATGGCCAGGGCCATAGGGGTCTGAAGTATCCAGTTACCGCCCTGCAGTGTCATACGACTCACCTCCCGTATCCTCTTCAGGACACTGTTCTCCTGCTGTTCCACATTCCGGCTGATGGGATCATGCATTCCGAGGGTGGTTATCAGGGTCAGTATCCCCAGTCCCAGGGTGAGATAGATCGGGAAGCGCATGGTGATCTCCTGGGTGAGGATGATATGGAATCCGGCCCACTGGAGAACGGTGTTCATTGTCCCGGGATCGTAGACCAGGGCACCAATGGTCATGGTTATGATGTAAAAGAAATTCCTGACCCGCATCTGGATGTCCAGGACTTTGGGCCAGTCATCAGGGTTGCCGGAAACAACCAGAGTATCATAGGCCATGGCCTCATCAGCACCACTGGCCAGTGCTTCAGCAAGGCCACTGAGTATGCGGTTGAGCAGGAAGGCATAAAAAACAAGGCTGCTGTTGCCAAGGGGGACAAAGGAGAGGAGGAGCATCTCAGCAATCATCAGCAGGCTGGTGGTGACAAGCAATCTTTTGCGGCCAATGAGATCGGCCAGTGCACCGGAGGGGACTTCAGCCAGGACGATGGTGAAGGCCCAGACGGTATTTAGAAGGGCAAACTGTTCAATACTGAGGCCATAATCAAGAAAGAGGATGGTGAAGACAGGATAGTAGAAACGGACGTTGAAAAAGGCACGAAAGGCGATGAACCGTCTCACATTGGAGAGCGCGAATGGGGAGTTGTGTCGGGAAGTCATGGTCCAATCATGCGAAGCCCTGATGCGTTTGTCAAGGAGATCCGGAGGCTGTATGTGCCGTATCCCCTGAAGGGTGCCATGGTCAATGAAAGGGCCCCATGGATTATATCTATAATATCATATGGATGTTTCGCAATTATTGTGAGCGTGTTTATTGTGATTATTCTTTGTCTGGTATTGTTTTTTGAAACAGCTTGGCATATAGTAATTTTGCATTGGATCACAGAAGTGGCTGTATTCTTCCCTGCTTGACGGAAAAAAAGCAGTAAAAATGTCTTTTTGCGATCCGGATTTCATGCCATCGGAGTGATGTCCTCCTTGTGCTCCGCTTATGTTTACGGAGGGGCGGGTGGTGGAGAAGATATGCAGTTCAGCCATGCTGTCTGCATTTAGACGGCATGAGGGGTTTAAAGACAGAATGATTCGGGTATGAGCGTGCACAAATCAAATAATCAATTCAGTTACTGGGAAATAAAGGTGTCTATTGCCAGGGCTGTTGCACTTGAGGCAGAGCCTACGGTGGACCGGCTTCGCAATGATATTATGGAGGAGTTTGGGTATCCGCCTGAGCCTGAACTTATTGATTTCTTCGTGAATCTTATCGGGGAATCCAATGGCGGAGCAGCTTTTGCTTCAGAAGCTGAGAAGCGTCTGATGGCTGAAGAGGCGGCCCGGGAACCTGGTGCATCTGTGCTGAAGTTTCGAACTGAATTTAAAAAGAGATTCAAGGATGATCCTCCCCATGAACTGACAGGGTATTTTCTGAAGAAAATCCAGGACCATGGCAGGAGCAGAAAACAGGGGGTGGAGGACGAGGCAAAGTTTGATTTCGCCAGGGAGAAAGCCGGTGAATCATATACCGTGTTACAGTTCAGGGCCGTATTTAAGGAGACTTTTTACGAAGATCCTTCCAGTGAATTGCTCAGCTTCTTCCTGAAAAATATTTCCTGAACAGAAAAAGAATAAGACTGTTTTTTCAGGACCCCGTTCGGTTTTCTTCCAGAATCTCTGTTTTCCTAAGGATTATTCGCAAGATAATGACTCCCCCAGATGGTAAGTTCGTCACTCTCACTGATGTCAACGTTACGGGCAATTTCATCAATAATGAGTGGCAGTTCCTCCCTTGTCAGGCTGTAGGGCTCCGTTTTTATTGCCGCCATGGCATCATCAATGAGAATCGGTCCGACAGGCCCCACAAGTTCCATGACCTTGTCGTTCAGGGTTCTGAGAAAATCTATTCGTTCCTCTTTTGCCAGGACCTTTTTGTTGGGCACAATTCTGGCACAGCCGGAATTGAGTAATCTGCAGGCCTGGATAAGGATGGTCCGTTCCGGCTGGCCGGTTTTTTCTATTACCTCCTGTAACGGGGTCTTGCCGTTGAAGAAGAGAGCTGTCTTCAGCGTCTCCTTGTTCAGGCCTTTTGCACTGCTCAGTTTTTCAGTATCAATCTGAAGAACAGTATCATTGTTTTCCAGAAACTGTTTGATGACCCGGACATTGTGGTGTGCTTTCTCAAGGTAGGAGAGGATGGCATTTGTATCTATTTTGTCATCAGAAACATAATCTCCGGTCTCACCTTCTTCAAAATGAATTTCGATACTGACCCATTTCAGGCATGTATCCACTGCCTTGGTTCCTTGGAGTTTACTGGTTTCCACCTGTTTGATGAGGCCTTCATTGAGGTAGAGCCAGGCATGATCTCTGTCCAGATGTTTGATGTGCAGGACACCACTTTTGCCTTCAAAGATGAGGGGCTTGAGTTCGGGTAAGAGTGATTTGTACATGGGGGATCCTTTGGCTTATTTTGGTCACATTAATAGCAGTATTTTTATTGTATTACGTAGAATAGTCATGTTTTAAAAGTGAAACAAGTGCTTTTACTGTTCAACGGAGACTGATCTGACTCCAAAGTATTGTGAATATGCTAATGTGTGCACCTTGCTGTCAAGATCATTGAACAATAACAGCTTGTTGTGTTTAATAGCTTTCACCGTGACAGTTTTTGCACCTTTTTGTGCCATCTGCCGAACATAGCTGTTTCTCATGATATGTGCGGAATGTATTTGTTTTCCTGTGGGTATTGTCTTTATGGCGACGTATAACGGTTCAAGTGTGCTTGTGAAAAGCAGTATTGTCAGGATAAACAGTATTGGTACGAGTTTGTGCAATGAAATTCTGGAACTGACAAGGTCAAGGAGTTTTCGGATAATAAAAATTGAAGCAAACGTGCAGAAAAATGCAATAAAAGATATCAGCCTGTTAGGGGCTCCGGAATTTAACGCCCAGGCAACAGGGAAATATAAGGTGTAAATCAGTCCGGTCATGAAAAGAAAGAAGGTTCGTAATGAAACATGGCCGGTGATTAGGGAGAGCATCCTGTCTATGTTTTCCCTGTACAGAACAACCAGCAGCCATAAAAGAGGATTGAGAAGTGAGAACGCATAGAGCTGAACTGTTTTCTCCGCACATATTCCCAGGGCAGAAAAGAGATGTCCTCCCTCTGCGGTACCGGAACGAACAGAGTTGCCTGGCGCAAAAAAGACCACAGCGCAGCCGATGATTGCCGCAAGAATAATAAAGATGAATTTAATCTGGAACTGCCGGCGATAAAACCAGGACAGGGCAAAAACCGAGAAGAGATTCAACAGCATCAATGTTTCATTGGAGCCTATGGAGAGAAGGAGGAAGAGCAGGGTGAGGATAAAGTTGGTGATGGAGTATTTTCCTCGTGCCATCCAGATAAATGTTGAAATTGCCAGATAGAAAAACACCGCTCCAATCTGGTAGGTCACTGCTCCGGCCAGCCAGAAAAAGCCTCCATTTATCACCCCGACACCATGCCCTGCATGGGAACTCGAGAGGAAAACTGCAAAAAAGCAGATCGGAAACAGGTAAAAAAATCTTTCGTGTCTCAGGGAATAGAAAACAGTCCAGAAACAGAGATATATTGCGGCCAGTAAAGAGCAGATGGTTATCCATGGAACCAGCCAGTAATAATCTAAAAAGGAACTGCCGAACCACGTTATCAGAAGAGTTGCCGTGTATCTTCCTGACCATCCGATGTAGGAGTCAATTTGAGCATCCCAGAATGTTTTTCCTTTGTGTATCAGGCTGGCGTATGCATAGTCATCTGCGGAAGGGATTGCAAATAGTCCGCAATACAGAAATATTGCTACTATCAGCAGGCTGGTTCCCGCCGCCAGGTGGAAGGTAATGGGAGAGGAAAAAGGTTTTTTTTTGCTAAACATGATATGTGTTATTCCGGTTGATGCTGGTTTTCAGTGTGTTTTCCGCTATCTTCTGAAGAGAGCCTGCTTTCACGGACAATGTAGAGGGGCCTTTTTTTTGCCTCGATGTTGGTTCGGGCAAGGTATTCACCCAGTACTCCCAGAAACATGAGCTGAACTCCACTGAAGAATGACAGGGCCACTATGAGTGTCGGAAACCCGGGAACAGGATCCCCCAGTATTGAGCTTTTCAGGAGAAAATATATCCCGAACAAAATGGCCAGCAGGGCAAAAGAGCTCCCGACATAGCTGGCAAGTTTTAACGGGATGGTTGTAAAGGCGGTTATGCCATCCAGTGCAAAACTGAGTAACTTGATGAAATTAAATTTTGATTTGCCGCTGAAACGCGAGTCACGGTCATAGAGAAATTCAATCTGCTGAAAGCCTACCCAGGCAAACAGCCCTTTCATAAAGCGGTTATTCTCTTCAATTTGTTGTAAAGCTCGTACAACACGCCGTTTTAATATCCGAAAATCACCTGTGTCCTCTGGAAAGTCAAATCTGCTGAGTTTGTTGAATATCCTGTAAAAAATTCGGGCAAATGCCTTCTTAATAAATGATTCACCATGGCGTTTTTTTCTTCTGGCAAATACGACATCCGCATCCTTTTGTTCCAGAACATTCAGTAAATCAGGTATGAGTTCAGGTGGATCCTGAAGGTCTGCATCAATAATAACCAGAGCTTCCGCCCGGCTGGTATCAATACCGGCTGACATTGCTGCTTCTTTCCCGAAATTCCGGCTCAGACTGATATATCCCAGCTGAGGCTTGTTTTCACAGGCATACTTTATCATGGATAAAGAGTTGTCCGTGCTGCCGTCATCAACAAAAATCACATTATATGACAGATCCATATTGTCGAGTACAGTGCTTAATCGACTGATAAACAAGGATAAACATTCTTCCTCATTAAACACCGGAATCAATACGTCTATACTCTGAATTGTTTTCATGTTAACTGTTGCCGGAATTCATTCTGGCACTGCTGTAATGGATGTGTTGAGAGATATTCTTGTACAGTCTGATCAGCATAGTCCACAGCTCCGGCTGAGCGAAGCCTGGTGCTGGTGGTAGTCAGATTGTGAGTTTTTTTATCTAACCCTGTATATAATATAGAGAAAATCAGTAAAAAGGATAGAAAAAAAATAATTTATATGGGAACTGGATGGAGCAGGAGCTTTTCCGTAACAGCACAATTCCTTTCAGTGTTTGAAATGTGTTGCCTGCT
>JAMOMO010000291.1 GCA_027067035.1 Desulfobulbaceae bacterium | reverse complement strand
GAACCGGATGGTTGCGGCATATGCTGTGCAGGAACTGCAGTCAAATGCCCTGTTTCACCTGCGTATTCTAACCTCGATGATCAGGCATAACACAGTCTTCCATCAGCCCATCCTGCGGACCCGGTATAACGGAACGCTTCTCGGTGGTGGAGAAGAGGAGATTCTGCAAAGCTTTGCCGAACATGTCAGAGAATTTGCCGGGGCACGGGATGAAGTCGATATCGGTTCTCTGGAGTATATTCCCATCGGCTACCAGTGAAAATATCGTATGAAATTTGGTCTGAAACTGCATTCAAGCAACCACCTTCTCTATCGGGATGCCATTGATGCCATTGAGTCCGGAGCAGCGGATTATCTGGAACTCACCTATCTCCCGTCAGAAACATGCTATCTGGATCTGCTCAGGGAGGCAAAGATTCCCATTGTGCTGCATTCAGCCCATGCCGGACAGGGGGTGAATTATTCCGGACCAGAGCTTGGCAGGAATATGAGAGAGCTGGCAGTCCTCATTCGTGCGGCTGATCACCTGGATGCACGGCACATAATAGTTCATCCGGACCGGGGGCAGATTGAAAATTTTGTAAAGGTGCTGAATACAGTACAGGATTCCAGGCTGCTGGTGGAAAACATGCCCAAAGCCGCAGTGGCCGGGGGGGATTGCGTAGGGTTTGCCAGGGAAGAACTGGAGTATGTTATGCAGAAATGCTCCTGTGGCTTTTGTCTGGATTTTGGCCATGCGTTCAAGGCGGCTCTCAGTCTTGAAATTTCTTTTGGAGATTTCTGTAACAATCTATTAGGATTACATCCTTCCATGTTTCATGTGGCCCAGGGCGGCAGTGCCGTTGAACATGACGAACACCTTGACCTTGATCAGGGGGAAATTGATCTTTCATATGTGAAGAATATTATTCATGCTCTGGGCCAGGAGTCATTTGTTACCATTGAGGTTCCTTTCAGGGATGGTATAAGCAATACACTGAAAAACATAGAATATATGGCCTCTCTGTGACATTGAGGAAATGAGCATTGTTTCTTTTGAACAGTCAATCATGAAGAGTTTAGCAGGGTGCATGAAAAAGGTCCGCTATTCATATGGAAATTTATAAAACCATGCGTTTACTACGAAACATGTTGACGAAGGGAAGCAAAATGGATCGATTAACGGTGAGATATTTTTGATGAAATGTAAAATTTGCCGGACCGATAAATTCTCAGTTTTATATCATGGAAGAATACGGACAGGAGGGTTTGGAAATCTTTCGGATGAAAAACAGACGGTCTATTGTTGTGAATCGTGTGGAGCTGGTTTTCTGCCGGATGCTGGTTTTAACTATGAGGCTCAGGAGTATCGTGAGGCAGTGGACGGGGGGGCAGCAGACGTCAGGATGTTTCAGGGATTGCACGATGGTGAACAGGCCGAAAAAATAGCTGTTACTGGGACAAAAGGATATAGAAGTGCGATAATTGCTGATATAGGATGTGGCGGTGGTTCGTTTCTGGATTTTATCTCAGGAGTTGCGGAGGAGACCATTGCGGTGGAACCCTGTAAAAGTTTTCAGAAAGACTTAGCTAGACAACACACTGTGTACAGTTATGTCAGAGATGCTCTGGATTTATGGGCTGGAAAAGTTGATTTGGCTGTCAGTTTTGCAGTCATGGAACATGTTGATGATCCACTGCTTTTTTTACAGGAGATCCGCAGGTTAATCAAACCCGGGGGGAAAGTGCTGGTTAGTACTCCCAACTATGATGACTGGTTGCTGAAGTTTCTTCCGGATATATACGAAAGTTTTTTTTACCGTCAGGCCCACCAGTGGTACTTTAATGGTCGGTCCATGGAGAAACTTGCAGTATATGCTGGTTTTAAATCCGTTGAGCTTGTCTATAAGAACCGGTTTGATGTATCCAATGCTCTTCATTGGCTGCGCGACCACAGACCGACGGGTATTGGAAAGATGGAACTGTTTACTGAACTGGATTGCAGTTATAAATCGCTCCTTGAACGTTCAGGCAGGGCTGATTTTATTTATGCCTGGTTCACTGTTTGATCCTCCATGGTACTTTTGAAAATAATCTCAATAGTCTTTAATTGCAAATGAATAAATTTCTTATTGGTGACAGATCCATTGGCTCCGGGGAAAAAGCCTTTATTATAGCAGAAGTTGCCCAGAACCATGATGGATCTTTGGGTACTGCCCATGCCTATATTGATGTAGTGGCAGAAGCCGGAGCTGATGCGATAAAATTCCAGACGCATATTGCAGCTGAAGAATCGACCTATGATGAGCCGTTCAGGGTGAAGTTCAGTCAGCAGGATGCAAGCAGGTATGACTATTGGAAACGGATGGAATTTACCCGTAAACAGTGGCAGGGACTTGCTGATCATGCAGGAGATGTAGGCCTAGTTTTTTTGAGTTCTCCTTTTTCTAAAAAAGCTGTTTCTCTTCTCTCATCAATTGGGATGCCGGCCTGGAAAGTTGGTTCCGGGGAGATTTTTAATCAGGATATTTTTCATGAAATGGCGGGAAATAGGGCTCCTATTCTTTTAAGTACCGGAATGAGCAGCTATAAAGAGATATCAACTGCCGTTGATGTTATAAACAAGCTGGGACTTGCTTTCGCTGTTTTTCAATGCACCAGTATGTATCCTGTTCCATTGACAAAGGTGGGAATAAATGTTTTTCAGGAATTGAAAGATCGATATGCCTGTCCGGTTGGATTCTCAGATCATTCCGGCTCTATCTACCCTGGATTGGCAGCTCTTGGTCAATCCATCGATCTGCTGGAGGTCCATGTAACTTTGGATAAAAGAGCATTCGGGCCTGATGTCGCGGTGTCTCTCACCATTGAACAGTTACAGCAACTTTCTGAAGCTCGTGATGTGTTTAGTTGTATGGCGGAGAATCCAGTGGATAAGGATGTGATTGCTGCCGATTTATCAGAGATGAGAACCATGTTCTCAAAAAGTTTGTGTGTAAAAGAAGAACTTAAAAAAGGTACAATGCTCAATGAAGATCTGTTAACTGTGAAAAAGCCTGGAAATGGCATTAAACCATCTGAAATGCAAAAAATTGTAGGGTGTACTCTTGCAAGAGATGTTACACCGGATAGATTGCTTCGATGGGAGGATATAGCATAAAATGTCTAGAAAAGTATGTGTTGTTGTAAATAGCAGAGCCAATTACGGCAGAATAAAAACGGTTCTTGCGGCCATCAAAAAACATCCTGATCTTGAGCTGCAGCTTATTGTTGGAGCTTCTGCACTGCTCCACAGATTTGGTAATGTCATAGATATTATCAGAAAAGATGGGTTTGAGCCAAATGCTGTCATCTATAGTATTGTTGAAGGCGAAAACCTAACAACAATGGCTAAATCCACCGGTCTGGCCATCCAGGAGTTGACAAGTCAGTTTGAAAACCTGAAACCAGACGTCGCCCTGACAGTCGCGGATCGTTTTGAAACAATGGCTACGGCTATTACAGCCAGTTATATGAATATCCCCCTTGCCCATACCCAGGGCGGGGAAGTAACCGGATCCATAGATGAATCTGTGAGGCATGCAATTACAAAGCTTGCACACATTCATTTTCCTGCAACCGAAAAAGCTGCCGAAAACATAATTCGCATGGGAGAAGATCCGACATCGGTGTTTATTACAGGGTGTCCGGCCATTGATATCTGTAAGACATGCAGCAGGGAACTCACCCCTGATCTTTTTGCTAAATACAAAGGTGTTGGCCCCGGTCTGGACCCAATGAAACCTTATATGGTTGTACTGCAGCATCCTGTAACAACAGAATTTGGTGAAGGCTTTCAGCAAATCAATGAAACTTTGGAGGCTGTACGCAACATTGACATTCAAATTGTCTGGCTGTGGCCCAATGTGGATGCAGGATCAGATGATATTTCCAAGGGGTTACGAATGTTCAGGGAAGAACATAATCCCGATAATATGCATTTTTTCCGAAACTTTTCGCCGGAAGACTATGTACGGCTTATCGGGAACTGCAAGTGTCTGGTGGGCAACTCAAGTTCTGGAATCAGAGAGGGAGCCTGGCTTGGTACTCCCGATGTCACCATTGGTACCAGACAATCCGGCCGCGA
>JAMOMO010000290.1 GCA_027067035.1 Desulfobulbaceae bacterium | reverse complement strand
ATGTTATCCATGTCACCTATGATAGAAATGAAATTGAAAAGGCTGTTCGGTTTCAGCTGGATCACGGAAGGTATACTTCTGATCATCTTTATGGTGACGGTTGTGCGGATGAGAGAATAGCTGATATACTTGCAACTGCCAGCTTTAATATCAATAAAAAACTCTGCTATTGAATTCCAAAGGAAACGTAACTGATGGCACCTGATATTGTCTTTTTAGGCCCCGAATTTGCTTATGATGCTCTGAAGAATTCACTTGGCAGCAAGGCGCAACTGATACTTCCTGATATCACCAGAGAAGGTGTTGCGGAGGCAATAACTACGGCTTCAGCTGTACTTGATGCTTCAATGAAGACCAATTTGACAAATGAAATGTTTGCAAATGCTCCTGGAATAAAGATTGTATCCTGCGCCACAACGGGTTCAGATCATATTGAAAGAGAAGTTCTAGATGAAAGAGATATTGAGGTTCGAACTCTGCGTGAAGATCGGGATTTGCTCATGAACCTGACCCCTGCAGCGGAGTTGTCGTGGGCTCTGTTGATGGCGTGTGCCAGAAAAATCCCTTCCGCCCTCGAGCATGTTCGGTCCGGCTCCTGGAACCGGGAACTTTTTCCAGGGATAATGGTAAAAGGAAAGCGGCTGGGACTTGTCGGTTGTGGTCGGATAGGCGGTTGGATGGCACGCTATGGTCACGCTTTTGGTGTTGAAGTGCTTGGGTATGACCCTTTTCAGGATGTCTTACCTGATCATGTCAGGCGAGTCTCACTGGAGGAGCTCTTTGAAACCAGTGATTTTATTTCAGCCCATGTTCATTTGACAGATGATACCAGAGAGATGCTCACAGATGATCTATTTAAAAGAGTGAAACCTGGTGCAATTTTTATAAATACTTCCCGTAGTGGTATTTGTGATGAAAATGCTCTGTTGCATGCCCTTGGATCGGGTCGCCTTGCGGCAGCTGGCTTAGATGTTTTGAACGGAGAACCGGACATCACTGAATCTCCTCTGGTAGAGTATGCAAGGACCCATGACAACCTTCTTATTACCCCCCATTGTGGCGGGTTTTCTCCTGATGCAGTCAACCTGGTATGCGAAAGGGCAATGGGGAAAATTCTCAAAAAGCTGGATTCATGAGCCATTTAAAGGTTCTGGCAGAACAGATTGCACACTATGGTGTTCAGCATGTTTTTGGTATTCCCGGAAGTGGAACGAGTCTGACCCTCATTGATAACCTTAGGCAGTTGGGGGTGAAGTTTCACCTGGTGCATTTTGAGGGCTGCGCTGCCATTATGGCAGGCACAATGGGACGCTTAAGTGACAGCTGTGGAGTGAGTGTCGGGATTAAAGGCCCCGGGCTTGCCAATATGCTTCCTGGAATGGCGGCATGTTCATTGGATTCATTACCTGCGGTGAATATTACAGAGGCGTATCCCCCCGATTCTCCAGTTTCCTCGGCACACAAAAGGCTTGATCATCTCCAGCTGGTGTCACCTGTTGTAAAGACTTCTGTTTTCTGGTCTGAATCCGGCTCAACGTTTAAAACACTTGCTCAGACTGCAGAGGCTGAATGTCCTGGACCTGTTCATATCGATATTACAGGAAAGGATCCTTGTTGTCACGGTGAGGTTATTCAGAATAAGACGATTATCCCGGAGAGTTGCGATGAAATTTTTCGGACTCTTGATAAATCCTGCAGGCCATTGCTTCTTGTTGGCTCCCTGTCTCTCAGGCAACAGCTGACTGCTCAGTTGAATGCAGTTGGTGTGCCAGTCTTTACGACAGCTTCAGCCAAAGGCGTTGTGGATGAAACCCTGCCGCACGCTGCGGGGGTTTATACGGGGGCAGGACTAGAGTTTGCGGCAGAGAGTAGGCTTATGGATGACGCGGATCTGATAGTGGCAATAGGGCTCAGGTACAATGAAGTCTTGTCTGTTAAAGAATTTCCCTGTGACAGTGTGCTTCTTGATCCTCTTGGAGAGGTAGCATCCGGTGATTTCGGGTTTTCTCATATTTCATGGATTGAAAACAAAGAAACCTGGCAAGAGTTCTGGCAGAGGTTTGAAGGACTTGGGTGGGGCAGAGCAGAGATAGCAGAGTCTAGAAAGCAGGTTCGTCAGTCCTTGTTGAGCCATGGTTTCATGCCCGCCCATGTTTTAGAGAATGTGAATTTGTTTTTTTCCGGGAAAGCACGACTGGTAGTTGATACCGGACTATTCTGTACTGTGGCAGAGCATGTCTGGCCTGCAAAACATCCTGCTTTATACATTGGTTCAGGGCAGGGAAGATATATGGGTATAAGCCTTCCCCAGGGTATTGCAGCTTCAATTTATGATCCCGCGGTGCCGACCATAATTTTTTGTGGCGATGGAAGTATCGGAATGTTTATTTCTGAGCTGAAACTTGCTGTGATAAATACGTTACCTCTGATCGTCATTCTGTGCAGTGACGGTAAGTTCGGTACTTTACGGGGCAGAGCAGTGAAAGACGGCCTGCATGAAGAACCTTTAACCATTAGCTCTCCCTCCTGGATGGCTGTAATGGAGGGGTTAGGGTTTAATGCTGTACGTGCTGATTCTGAAGATGGGCTTGGCAGAGTTTTGCAGGAATGGGATTATTCCCCTCTCTTTATTGAAACGCAGTTTGATGCCGATAGCTATATGATGATGACCAGGAAAATTCGTTAAACCCTGCCTGTTGTTTTCCTTTTGCCCGAATATGGCTGGATTGATGAATAATTACCTCGTAGTACAGTTCTTTACGTGTAGTATATTTTTACGAATAGTGTGCGCCTCGGGATAAGGGTGTAACTGCACCATATCGCACTGGAACTGATGGGGACTCCTTTGTTTTATGTAAAGAGATAACTATTGATGACTGTAAAGAAAATTTCCAAACGACCATGGCTTCTCTTACCCATAGAAGTGAAGAACCGAGAGTTTGACGCCAAAGTCATGTTGTCTTGCATTGGTGCTGAGCGTGGCTTTGGTGTCCTTCTGGGCAGAAACAATTTTAATATGAGGGGTGCGTTTCCCCGTGGCGTTTACCTGGACAAATGCATTTCACCCTATAAGGCTGACGCCCTCAGACAACAGGTAAACGGCCTGGGAAACAGCCTGGCAATTCTGGATGAAGAAGGACTTGTTTATCAGTCTGAGAAGCTCTATCTCGACAACAGGACCTCCCGGGAAACCGTGGATCTTGCATCTCTTATCTTTACCTGGGGGAATGCCCAGCGCGATTTGATCAACGGACGCTACGCTGTTCCGGATAAACTGCTGGCAACCGGCTCACCCAGAGCGGATTTATGGCAAAAACCCTGGAATGCCGTGTATTCAGATGAGCTAAGGGCCATTCAGGAAGAGTTGGGACCCTATGTATTGATTCCCGCCAATTTTTCTCCTGCACATCACGTTGACCCCATTAATTTCTCGTTGAAAAAACGGGGTATTACTGAGAACAGCTGTTCTGGGAAAAAACTCAGTATCAAAGAAGATCGTTTTGTGTACCGCCAGAAGATCCTCAATGAATTCTTTGATCTTGTTCCCGCCATTGCCGAGCATCTTGGAAGCCATACGGTATTGCTGAGACCCCACCCCAACGACAATATGAAAATCTGGGCCGAAATCCAGAAAAAATGGCCACCCAATGTGAAGGTTATTTATCGGGGCGGGATATCCCCGTGGATTCTTGCATCTGATCTTCTGGTACACAACAGCTGCACCTCGGGGGTTGAGGCATATGCGATGGAGAAACCGGCAATAGCCTATACTCCATATAGCGACCCTCGCTTTGATCAGAACATCCCCAACCCCTTAAGTCAGCAGAGCAGCACTGTGTCCGGGGTTCTGGAGTTGATTGACAGAAATCTGCGAAACCAGGGACTCGGCAGGGAAGAGAAGAAGACGGAACTGTATAATTATCATATCACAAATGACAGGTCGATATTGTCAGGGGAGAGGATGCTGGAAGCACTGGAACAGCTTGAACTCCCTGAAGTTGAGTTCAGCTGTCAGAACTATGGTCTCAGGCGTCGGGCCAGGGTGCTGGCCAGGAAACTGCGCCGCCGTGTTGGAGATTTCACCGGAAAACATGAATTTTCCTATGCCTACAGGAAACAGAAGAATCCTGGCATGACCCTGATGGAGGTGGAGAATCTGCTTCAGTGTTTCCGCAGCAAACTGAATCGATGGCATGATGTGAATGTGACTCAGGTGGGTGAGGATCTTTTCTGTTTTCATCGTCCCTGATCTGTTGTGTTATAATCGGCATCAACTGTGCCGCCAACTGGAGAGAGCAATGAGTAATTCTTCGTTAAAAGATAAACTGCAGTCAGGGCGACTGACCCTGGGATCATGGATTACCCTGGGACATCCTGCCATTGCTGAGATATTTGCCGCTGCCGGGTTTGACTGGCTGGTGGTGGATATGGAACACAGCACCATTTCCATGGAACAGGCCGGAGATCTCATCAGAGTGATCGATCTTTCCGGTGTTGCTCCACTGGTCCGGCTGACATCCAATGATCCCAATCAGATTAAAAGGGTTATGGATGCAGGGGCACATGGTATCGTGGTTCCCATGGTGAATTCCCGTCAGGAGGCTGAGGCTGCGGTGGCGGCAACCCGTTATGCTCCTGTCGGCGTGCGGGGAGTCGGCCTGGCAAGGGCGCAGAAATATGGTGCAGCCTTTCAGGAGTATCTTGCATGGCAGAAGAACGGCCCGGTGGTAATTGTCCAGATAGAACACCAGTCAGCCCTGACAGTTCTTGAAGATATTTTTACTGTTGAAGGTGTTGACGGGTTCATCATTGGTCCCTATGACCTGTCTTGTTCCATGGGCATTCCCGGTGAGTTTGAGCACCCTGAGTTTCTGGCGGCCATGGAAACCATACGAAGTGCCGGGCAGCGTTTAGGGCTGCCCGGGGGAATTCATGTCGTGGAACCGGATAAAGACCGCCTTGAGCTTGCCATAGAGGACGGGTATCGTTTCATTGCCTACAGTGTTGATATCCGCATGCTGGATGTCAGTGCCAGAGCGGGGCTTTCGGGAATTTCAAGAACAAAGCGGGAAAGAGAGTAGAGAGCGTGGATTGTATGGAATCAGATGTGCCGAAGTGGACAGAAAACGGGGTGCTTCTTTATGGTCCTCGAAAGTCAGGA
>JAMOMO010000289.1 GCA_027067035.1 Desulfobulbaceae bacterium | reverse complement strand
ACATGACCTACAGGCTGACACCGGATACCAGCGTCCTTGGCAGTGACGGAAAGGCAGTGGATTCCTCAATGCTTCAGAAAGGTGTCTTTGTTGAGTTCATGACAGAGAGGGGGCTGATCAGTGTGATAGCGATCCTGGAGTCAGGCTGGGAGTTGCCCGGGCCGTCACCAAAGGGCTCAGTGGCTCCGCAGAGCGATATTATCCTGGAAGACGGGGTGTGGAAAAACTGAACTCTTCATGTTTGAGAAGGTATACCCTTACGGGGAGATAAACACAAATAACGCCATGTTTCATGGCGTTATTTGTGTTTTATGTGTCAGTCGACAACTTCAAATCCTATTTTACTGATGGCATCGCTAATCACTTCGCTTGCCACTTCACCATCGTAGCTTGCCTCTTTTTTGTCAAGATCGACGTGTACATTTGATACTCCCGGAACGCCTTCCAGTGCTTTTTTTGTTGATGCAACACAGTGCTGGCAACTCATGCCTTTGATTGAAATGGTGGTCATTGTATACTCTCCGGTTGATTTTCAATATTCTGTGACAGGAGAGAGCGGAGACACCGGCCAGTCAGGCTGTGGTTTGTTTCGTGGATTTTGACTGACTGTCCGGGTGTCCGGGTCCATCTCTCTGCTTCCTGCTATAAATAATATTGATTCCCCCTGGCTTTTGTCAAGTGAACCTTGATTTGAAGCGGCAAGTGCGCATAGTTGATACAGGGCGCGGGGTGTATTTTACCATGGAGTAAATCATGAAAGAGATGAAACTGGCGGTTAAAGGCATGCACTGTGCCTCCTGTTCCAGTCGAATAGAAAATGTTGTTGGTGGAATGGACGGTGTTGAAAAGGCAGCGGTCAATCTCGCCTCTGAAACAATGGAACTGCAGTGGGATGAACAGAGTCACAGTTTTGAGGAGATTGCTGAACGGGTGAGCGGACTGGGCTTTGAGCTGGAAGCCATAGCCGAACAGCAGAATCTCTTTGAAGAGAAGAAAGCTGAAACAGCCGTACGCCTGGCTGCCATGAAAAGGAACGTTATCTGGTCCATGCTCCTTGCCGTTCCTCTGCTCACCATCTCCATGGGAGAAATGCTGGGCCTGCCCCTTCCCGGGGGGATCGATCCGCAGCAAAATCCCCTGAATTTTGCTCTCAGCCAGTTTGTTCTGGTCTGTGGTATCATGTATCTTGGCCGGAATTTTTATCTGAACGGTATTCCGGCACTCCTGCGTCGGGTTCCCAATATGGATTCTCTGGTTGCTGTCGGTACCGGTGCCGCTTTTGTGTATTCCACCTGGAACCTCATTGAAATAGTGCTCGGGGTTGATGTGCAGATTCGGGTCATGGACCTCTATTTTGAGTCGGCAGGGGTCCTTCTTGCTTTGGTTCTTCTGGGGAAATACATGGAGGTGCGCTCCAAGTCCCACACCTCGGATGCCATTTCAAAACTCATGCAGTTGACGCCTGATGCTGCAACCCTGCTGCTTGGTGAGGGGGAAAATCAGGAACAGAAAACCATCCCGGCTGAAGAAATACAGGAGGGTGACCTTCTTTTGGTCCGTCCAGGCGACAGAATCCCGGTGGATGGTGAAATTGTTTTCGGGCGCAGTGTCGTTGATGAGTCGATGCTCACCGGCGAGTCTATTCCAGTTTCAAAATCCGTGGGTGATGTTGTAATCGGCGGAACCTATAACAGCAGCGGTGTTCTTCATGTCCTGGCGCAGCAGGTTGGGCAGAATACCATGCTTGCCCGTATTGTTCGTCTGGTCCAGGATGCCCAGGGATCGAAGGCCCCCATTGCCGGTATGGCTGATCGCATAAGTCTCTATTTTGTGCCGGTTGTCATGTGCATTGCCGTTCTTACGGGGCTTGCCTGGTATTTTCTGGGAGGTGCTGAATTCTCATCAGCCCTGCGATTTTTCATTGCTGTTCTGGTCATAGCCTGTCCCTGCGCCATGGGCCTTGCAACACCTACTTCCATAATGGTGGGCACAGGACGGGGGGCACAGCTTGGCGTGCTGATCAAGAGTGGTGAGGCATTGGAGATGGCCGAAAAGATTCAGGCAGTGATCTTTGACAAAACAGGGACGCTGACCCACGGAAAACCGAAACTGACTGAGACCATTCTTGCTGATACTGCGATTCCGGAAGAGGAACTTCTTTTTCTTGCGGCCTCCTGTGAACAGAATTCTGAACATCCGCTTGCAGAGGCTCTGGTGGTTGCTGCAACTGCCGGCGGAGAAAAGCTTGTTCAGCCGCAGTCCTTTGAGGCAATTCAGGGAAAGGGAATTGAAGGAAAGGTGAGTGGCAGGACTGTGCTGCTTGGAAATCAGCAGTTGCTGGAAGAGAGAGCCGTCTCCGTGGCCGCGTTGGATGCAGAGGTTGCCCGCCTGGCTGAGCAGGGTAAAACCGTCCTGTTCCTTGCTGTTGACGGGACCTTTGCAGCTGTCTTTGCCGTTGCCGACACCATTAAAGAAGAGGTACCCGGAGCAATTAGCCGCATGAAGGAAATGGGTCTGCGTCTTATCATGCTCACCGGTGATCAGGAGACAACAGCCCGGGCCATTGCCGCTCAGGCGGGTATTGAAGAAGTTATAGCAGAGGTGATGCCTGACAGGAAGGCGGATGTGGTCAAGGATCTGCAGAAAGATGGTTTAAAGGTGGCCATGGTGGGTGATGGTATCAATGATGCTCCCGCACTGGCACGTGCCGACGTGGGTATTGCCATGGGGACGGGCATTGATATTGCCATTGAATCCGGTGACGTGGTTATAATGAAAGGCAACCTGGATGGTGTCATCACCTCCCTTCAGTTGTCGCGTGCAGTGATGCGGAATATTCGTCAGAATCTTTTCTGGGCCTTTGCATATAATGTTGTGGGGATTCCCGTGGCAGCCGGTTTATTAACCCTCTTTGGCGGGCCTGCTCTCAACCCGATGATAGCGGGCGGGGCCATGGCACTCAGTTCGGTGTCTGTTGTGTCTAATGCCCTGCGTCTTCGCTTTTTTGGGGCTTGATTAGGGGACTGTACGGTTGCAATGTTTTCACTTGACTTTTTTCTCGACAGATTTATATATATAGACGCTTAAACTGAATGATTGTTCATTTCATTGCTGTTTCAATAGTTTGAATCAGTACATTTTGAAAATTAACTTAGAGGGAATTATTATGGCTTCAAAATTGGTTGCACCTCATGGTGGAAAAGGTCTTGTTTGTGCACTGCTTTCCGGTGCTGAGCGTGATGCTGAGCTTGAGAAAGCAAAAGGCATGAAACAGGTTGAAATCTCTGATCGTGCGAAAGGCGATCTGATCATGATGGGAATTGGTGGTTTTTCCCCTCTTACCGGTTTTATGACCAAAGCTGACTGGAAAGGCGTTTGTGAGAACTTCCAGATGGCAGATGGAACCTTCTGGCCTGTACCCATCACCCTTGATGTTGACAAATCTGAAGGCATCAGCGTAGGTGACGACATTGCGCTCGTAAAAGATGGCGAAGTTTTTGCCACCATGAACGTAACCGAAGCCTTTGAGATGACCGAAGATGATAAAAAATGGGAATGTGAGAAAGTTTTCATGGGCGAAGGCGAAGAGTCTGTTGATGGAAACTTCTGGAAAATCGCTCCTGATGATCATCCCGGCGTTATCATGGTAATGAACCAGAAAGATATGAACATCGCAGGTCCTGTAAAAGTACTCTCCGAAGGCGAGTATCCTGCAGAGTACCCTGGAGTATACCTGACTCCTGCTCAGACCCGTGCAATGTTTGACGAGCGTGGATGGGCCAACGTTGCTGCTCTTCAGCTTCGTAACCCAATGCATCGTTCCCATGAGTACCTTGCAAAAATCGCTGTTGAAGTGTGTGACGGCGTTCTTATTCATTCCCTCATCGGTAATCTCAAGCCAGGCGATATCCCTGCACCTGTTCGTGTAAAAGCCATCGATATCCTTATTGAGAACTACTTTGTTAAAGAGAATGTAATCAACTCCGGTTATCCCCTTGATATGCGTTATGCCGGTCCCCGTGAAGGTCTCCTTCATGCCACCTTCCGTCAGAACTACGGTGTCAACAACATGCTGATTGGTCGTGACCATGCTGGTGTTGGTGACTTCTACGGTCTGTTCGAGGCTCAGGAAATCTTTGATCGTATCCCCGAGACCGGTGATGATGCAAAAGATCTTCTCTGTAAACCAATGAAGATCGACTGGACCTTCTACTGCTCCGAGTGTGATGGTATGGCTTCACTTCGTACCTGTCCTCATGACAAAGAGTCCCGTGTTATTCTTTCTGGTACCAAGCTTCGTAAAGCTCTCTCTGAGGGTGCTGAGATTGTTGATCATTTCGGTCGTGATGAAGTTCTTGATCACCTCAAGGAATACTATGCAAGCCTGACCGAGAAAGTTGAGGTCAAAATGCAGAATGCAGCTTCCGGCGACTCCATGTAATTTGTCACCGGGACTTGTATAAGTCTTATGGAAGGGGAGATACCACTCAGGTGGTGTCTCCCCTTTTTTTTATGTGCTCACGTGGTTGATCTGAAGCATTCAGGTCAATTACATTCTGAAGCTTTCCAGGTTATGCTTTTCCCCCTATAACCCATACACGCTGGTTGTTCTCATGTCTGAATATAATCTCACTGTTGGCCTTGGTGATCGTAGTTATCCCATTTTTATAGAAGATGGACTGATGGAAAATATCGGTGCTGATCTTGCGAAGAGAGATATTGCATCACGCTATGTGGTCATATCTGATGATTATGTCGCAGCGCTTTACGGCTCAACTCTGATGGCAACTCTTGAAAATGCAGGAATAGAGGCGGAGCTTGTAACTTTTCCCCGTGGTGAGGCATCCAAGAACCTTCAGGTCTATGCCGGGCTCTCAAGCCGTCTGGCGCAGCTTGGTCTTGATCGTAAGTCAGGTCTTATTGCCCTTGGCGGCGGGGTCACCGGTGATCTCACTGGTTTTCTTGCGGCAACCTATATGCGGGGGATTCCCTTTGTTCAGGTTCCCACCACCCTGCTGTCCCAGGTGGACAGTTCCGTTGGTGGAAAGACAGGGGTCGATATTCCCGAAGGCAAGAATCTTGTCGGTGCCTTTTATCAGCCCAAGGCTGTCTATATTGATACAGCAGTTCTCACCACCCTGCCGGTTGAGGAACTGCTTGGCGGTGTGGCCGAGGTAATCAAATATGGTGTTATTTACGATTTTGACTTCTACTGCTTTCTGGAAAGAAATCTAGATGCGATACTGGCGCTGCAGCCTTCTGTTATTCAGGAGATGATACACACCTGCTGTCGTATCAAGGCTGAAGTTGTGGCAGCTGATGAGCGTGAAGCTGATCTGAGACGTATCCTGAATTTTGGTCATACCATTGGACACGCGGTTGAGGCAGCGTCAGATTTCAGTCTTATCCACGGACATGCCGTGGCCATCGGAATGGTCGCGGTACTCAGGCTTGCGGTACAGCTGGGCTTATGCAAACGGAAGGAGGCGGGAAGGGTGGCAACCCTTATTCATTCCTTCGGGCTTCCCACTGAGATTCCGGCGGATTTGGACCGGGAGGCCATTAAAGGGTATATAAAAAGCGATAAAAAGTCCATAGCCGGTTCCGTTTTCTATGTACTTCCAACCACCATCGGAAAGGTGATTATCAGTGATGAGGTTACCGAAGAGCAGATCGATTCTGTTTTGAAGCGATAATTGACAATGTCATCAGTATAACAACGATTTATCATGCCTATTTACGAATTTTATTGTGTTTCCTGTAACGTGGTGTTCAGTTTTTTGTCACGTCGGGTGGATACCAGCTGCAGACCGGATTGTCCCCGCTGTGGTCAGAAAGAGATGGCCCGTCAAATGTCCGGTTTTGCAAGTCCCGCCGTCAGCCGAGGCAGCAGAAACAGGGGGGCTGCCGGGATTGATGAATCGCAACTGGAAAAGGCCTTTACCGGTCTTATGCGGGCGGCTGAAGGGAGCGATGAACCGAGTCCGGAGAAGATGGCCACCCTCATGCACAGATTCACCACAGACAGTGGCCTGCAGCTGAGTGATGCCATGGCAGATGCCATGGCCCGCCTGGAAAAGGGTGAGGATCCGGATCTCATAGAAAAAGAGCTGGGCAATTCCCCTGATGCCCGGGAACTTTTCAGCCCTGATGCGTCTCTGTGCAACAGATCCCTGTCCAGAGACAGTGATTCTCCGGAGCATGATGAAAAGCTCTATGAGTTTCAGGAAGGATGGCCGGAGCGTTAGTCAATATTGTAGTTTTTCAGCTTTTCCCAAAGGTTTTTCCTGCTTATCCCCAGAAGTTCGGCAGTTTTTGTCTTGTTCCCTTCACAGTGATTCAGTGCTTTTTTCAGGCATGCCTGTTCTGCAATGGCCATATTGTCAGACAGGTTAAAGCCAACGTCAGGCGTACAGTCATCGGAGCAGAGTTCAGTGGGGAGGTCAGCGGGATAGATAACCGGTCCGCTGCTCAGTACCGATGCCCTCTCCATGAGGTTGTGAAGCTCCCTGGCGTTACCTGGAAAGGAATAGGATGTCAGGCAGTCCAGGGCTTCTTTGGAGATTGAGAAGGGAGTGTTGTGGGGGGAGCTGAACTCTTTGAGGAAATGGTTGCAGAGTTCAAGGATATCCTCCTTGTGTTCTCTGAGTGGCGGCATGGTGATGGGGATAACCTTGAGTCTGAAGAGAAGATCCTGGCGAAATCTCCCTGCATCCACCTCTTCCTGCAGATCTTTTGAGGTACAGGCAAGTACCCGAACATTGACACTGATGGTTTTACTGCCGCCGACCCGTTCAAATTCACCTTCCTGAAGCACCCGCAACAGTTTTGCCTGGAGTGGCCCTGGCAGGTCACCAAGTTCATCAAGGAGCAGGGTGCCATTATCCGCAAGTTCAAATTTACCCTTTCGTTTTTTGTCAGCTCCTGTGAATGCTCCACGTTCATGCCCAAACATCTCCGATTCCATTAATCCTTCAGGGATTGCGGCACAGTTTATGGAGACAAAGGGTTTGTCACTGCGGAGACTGGCCTTGTGAATGGCACGGGCAGCCAGCTCCTTTCCGGTTCCGGACTCTCCAGTGATAAGAATTGTGGCATTGGTGGGAGCTGCCTGGTCTATGATGGAGTAGACCTGCTGCATGGCTGGGGCATTCCCGATGAGACCCCGGTCACCAAAACGGCAGTTCTCCTCCAGCGTGGTGATACGGTCCTTTACCTGCTGGAAGTCGAGGAGCCGGTTGCAGCGGATAATAAGGTCATCCATGTCAAAGGGTTTGAGAATGTAGTCTGACGCTCCGCTTCGCAGACAGTCCAGCGCATCATTGACAGAACCGTAGGCCGTCATAATGATGATGTCGGTCTCCGGCGAGTGCTCCCTGACTTTCTTGAGGAGTCTCAGACCGTCCATCCCCGGCATGCGTATATCTGAAATAACCAGATGGTAGTCATTTTTTTCAAGCATCATGACTCCATCAAGCCCGTTTTCAACCTGGTCCACCTGCCAGTCGAACTGCCTGAGGCGATCGTAGACGGAAATCCGCATTATTTCGTCATCTTCTGCAAGAAGTATTCGTACCATTTTGGATTAATTCTCCATCTGTTTGTCCGAGTGAACCGGGATGCTGATTATGAATTTTGTGCCTTTGCCGACCTCGCTTTCAACTTCCACTGTTCCTTTCATCTTGCCGATGAGTGTATAGGTAACCGAGAGACCGAGGCCGGTGCCCACCCCCACATCCTTGGTTGTGAAAAAAGGATCGAAGATATGCCCCAGGATATCTTTAGCAATCCCCGTGCCTGTATCTTCAAAGGTGAACTGGAGCTGCTGTCGGTACATTTTTGAAGTAATGCTCAATGTTCCGCCATCGGGCATGGCCTGAATGGCGTTGAGTCCGAGATTGACAAAGATCTGTTTCAGGGCCTCTGCATCCACATGGCACTCTTCTTCAATACTGTTTTCCTGTTCTATGGTGATTCCCTTGAGTTTATAGGAAAGAAGTTCCAGACATTCACTGAGGAGGGTTCCCACATTGATTTTCCGTAACTGCAGCGGTTCCTGTCTGCCGAAATTCAAAAGCTGCCGCATGGTGTGCTCTATGCGCTTGAGGCCC
>JAMOMO010000288.1 GCA_027067035.1 Desulfobulbaceae bacterium | reverse complement strand
GCTCTGTTGTACTGCGCGGCATGTTCTCAATCTGATGCCAGGTCAGCAGCGCAGCGCCAAGCGCGCCTCCGGCATCTCCTGAGGCGGGCTGGATATAGATATCTTCAAAAATATTTTCCCGTAATAGCCGTCCATTGGCAACACAATTCAAAGCCACCCCACCGGAAAGACAAAGATTTTTCATTCCTGTGAGTTCTTTTGTGTAACGCGCCATGCGAATAACAATCTCTTCAGTTACCACCTGGATGGAAGCTGCGATATCCATCTCCCGGGTCGTTATGGGACTCTCCGGAGTACGTGGCGGACCGCCGAAAAGCTCTTCCATGAGAGCAGTGGTCATCCGCAGGCTGTCCATGTATCCAAAATATTTCATGTTCAGACGAAATGAACCATCTTCTTTCAGATCAAGAAGATTCTCGTATATTTTTTCAACATATTTTGGAGTGCCGTAGGGTGCAAGGCCCATGAGTTTATATTCACCCGAATTCACCCTGAAACCGGTAAAATAGGTAATGGCAGAGTAGAGCAGACCAAGGGAGTGGGGGAAACTGAGTTCCTTCACCATGTCAATCCTGTTTTTGCGGCCGACTGCTATGGTTGAAGTGGCCCACTCCCCCACACCATCCATGGTCAGAATGGCTGCCTCTTCAAAGGGCGACGGATAAAACGACGAGGCGGCATGGGACTCATGGTGCTCAGCAAAGTAAATCTGCCTGGTTCCTGTACCACACCGGGCCAGCCCCTTTTCTATCTTGTAGGGAATCCACAGCTTCTGACGTATCCAGAGAGGCATTGCCTGTAAAAAAGATTCAAGTCCCCTGGGAGCTGTACTGAAATATGTCTCCATTATTCTGGCAAACTTCAGTATGGGCTTATCGTAGAAGGTCACTGCATCAAGCTCTGTTTCACTGATATTCCCTTCAGCAAGGCAATACCGGATGGCCTGCAGTGGAAATTCATGGTCATGCTTGATTCTGCTGAAACGTTCTTCCTGGGCAGCTGCGACAATACGGCCATCCTGAACCAGGACTGCTGCCGAGTCGTGATAATAGGCACTGATACCGAGAATATTCATTAAAACTGCCTCTTATACTCTTCCACTGAGGATGTCTCTTTGCACTGTTGCCAGTACGATGCCGCTTCCGGCTGAAGAGTTCTCTGCATCGGATCCTTTTTTTTCAGGATCTGCGCCAGCCTGCCGATGGAAAAGCAGACGTAGAAGAATGGTATCAGAAACAGCAGGGTAAGGAACTTCCCCACAAAAGCGGAGAGCTTCTGAAAAACAGACTCTATCAGCACATACAGCTTCGGGAAAAAACGACTGGCGATAAACACAGATGTTGAGATGGCATATGCCAGTATCGCAACAGTCAGGTGACCGGTGAAATAGAATACCGTTCCAATTCCCCACGCGATCAGTAAGGTGGCAAGAGAGAAAAGCAGTGATGGCGGAACAGTTCCATGAGCATCTGCCCCGTCTTTCCAGGGCCACACCGTCTCAGACACCCTGTTTTGTGAATAGTCCATAGTCATTTATTTCTTCCCTGAAAGAGCATTACTGTTCTTTTTTTCACCTGCCCCGTGCCGCATGCTTTTCTCCCGGGCCGCTTCCATCCAGAATGGACCGAAGAATTCATCTATGGCATCAGCTGCGATCTCATGGGCAAGGGCACTGGGGTGGGGATCAAAGTCATTTGCCCAGAGCTTTTTATTATCAACATCCCTGTATTTATCACGTAAATCAAGACATTGAACGTCTTTTTCAGCGCACACCTTCAGGACCTGTTCATGAAGAAATCCCAGTTTGTACTGATCCATGGGACCATAAAAACTTGGAAAGAGCACAATGCCGAAGGGAAGATTCTTCTCCTTGTAGTGATTTATCAGCTTGAGCAGTACTCTTCTGGCATTCCGGGCA
>JAMOMO010000287.1 GCA_027067035.1 Desulfobulbaceae bacterium | reverse complement strand
GGCCAGATATGGCGGGCAGCTGAGTTGTCTCTTTTCACCGCAGCACGGGTTTTTCTCTGAAAAACAGGACAACATGATCGAATCGGATCACGCCACTGATCCGGTGAGTGGGCTCCCGCTGTTTTCACTCTATGGTGAGACGCGGAAACCGGATGCTGCCATGTTTGATCATCTTGACCTGCTGCTCATTGATATTGTGGATGTGGGGACAAGGGTCTATACCTTTCTCTACACCATGGCCTACTGTCTGGAGGCCGCAGCGGAACATGCTAAACAGATTGTGGTACTTGATCGCCCCAATCCCGTGGGCGGACTGGCAGTGGAAGGAAATATTCTAAAAGATGACTGCAGCTCATTTGTGGGGCTCTATCCCATTCCCATGCGTCATGGTATGACTTTTGGTGAACTGGCACTTTTTATCAACAAAGAATTTCATATCGGTGCTGATCTTGAGGTGATTCCCATGGAGGGCTGGAAACGTTCCATGCTCTTTGGTGATACCGGATTTCCCTGGATCTCCCCATCACCCAATATGCCGACTCCGGAGACGGCTCTTGTCTATCCCGGTCAGGTAATCTGGGAGGGCACAAACTGTTCCGAAGGGCGTGGAACCACCCTGCCTTTTGAGCTTGTGGGAGCACCATTCTGGAATCATGATGAAATAATGAAAGAGCTGGCTTCCTCAGATCTGCCAGGCTGTCATTTCAGGCCCCTGGTCTTTCAGCCCACATCCGGAAAATGGGCGGAAACGCCCTGCAACGGCTTCCAGATTCATGTGACTGACAGGGAACGCTTTCTCCCGTACCGGACAAGCCTTGCACTGCTGCAGGTGGTGATGCGCTGTTACCCTGAGGAATTTTCCTATAAGGAGCCGCCCTATGAGTATGAATTTGAACGGCTTCCCATGGATCTTATCCTGGGGGATCGCGAGCTGCGTCTTGCCCTGGAAAATGGTGAAGCAGTTGCAGAGCTTGAGAGGCGATGGCAGCCGGAGCTCAATGAGTTTATTGAAAAACGTAAAACCTATCTGATGTATGACAGCTAATGCCCGAGAGGAAAATGTGAGTGATAAATGTTTCAGTATACAGGAGCTGGCAGAGCTTGTTGGAGGAGAGGTCCACGGCGATTCTCTGCTTGAAATACGTGGCTTTGCCCCCCTTGAAAGTGCAGGCGCTGGTGATATCAGCTTTCTGGTGAAAGCCGGCGAGGCGGATAAACTTGCAGCCTGTAAGGGGACGGCGGTGATCGTTCCCATGGCTGTGGAAAAGGCGCCCATGTGCTGTATCAGGGTAAAGAACCCCTACCTTGCAGCTGCACGGATCCATAATCTGATTCTGGAAAGGCCTTTTGTGGCCACAGGGGTGCACGCGATGGCCAGTGTGGCGGAGAGCACCAGAGTTCCCGAACAGATCAATATGGCGGCCTTTGTGAGTATCGGCGAACGGGTAAGCCTTGGAGAGCGAATTACTCTGGAGGCTGGCGTGGTGATTGGGGATGATGTGGAAATAGGAGATGATACCGTTCTCAGGGCCAATGTCACCATAGCTGAAGGCTGCAGGATCGGCAGTCGGGTGATCATCTATCCGGGCTGCGTGATAGGCAGTGACGGCTATGGCTATGCCACCGATGAGCGTGGCTTTCATACCAAGCGCCCCCAGGTCGGCATCGTGCAGATAGATGATGATGTGGAAATAGGTGCCAACAGCTGTGTCGACAGGGCAGCGTATGGCGTAACCCATATCAAGTCCGGTGCAAAGATTGATAATCTGGTCCAGATTGCCCATAATGTGGTTGTGGGTGAAAACAGTCTCCTGGTTTCCCAGGTGGGCATTGCCGGATCCTGCAGTCTTGGCCGCAATGTGGTGCTAGGCGGTCAGGTCGGCCTGGCTGATCATGTAAACCTTGGTGATGGCGTTATGGTTGCGGCGCAGAGTGGCCTTCATAATGATCAGAAACCGGGTGCCAGGATTGGGGGTTCTCCTGCCATTCCCATGAAACAGTATGTAAGAGCTGCCATTCAGTATGGAAAGCTGCCGGAGATGGGACGGGATCTGAGAAAGCTTAAGAAGACTGTGGCCGCTTTGCAGGCTGAAAAAGAAGAATGATAACAAAACTGATAAATACTATTTGCGGGAATACACATGACCAAAGCAGAACAACTGGCTGTTGAAGAGATTGATATTTTAGAGATTTTACGGCTTTTACCACACAGATATCCATTTGTGATGATCGATCGGGTACTCTCAATGCTTCCTGATAAAAGTGTGGAAGCACTGAAAAATGTGACCATAAACGAGCCGTTTTTCCAGGGACATTTTCCGGGAAAACCGGTGATGCCGGGGGTGCTGATGCTGGAGGGCATGGCGCAGGCCGGTGGAATTCTGGCATATTGTACAGAGCCTGAAAACGTCGGAGTGAAGCTGCTCTATTTTGCAGGCCTTGATAAGGTGCGTTTTCGTCGTCCCGTGGGGCCTGGGGATCAGCTGATCTACAAGGTGGAACTTCTGAAGAAGAAACGGGGTATCTGGAAGCTGGCCGGCAAGGCCTATGTTGATGAGAAACTGGTGGCTGAAGCTGAGCTTATGGCATCGTTTGGGTGACACAGGCAATGAATATTCATCCATCAGCAATAGTATCGGAAAAGGCGGAGCTGCATGAGAGTGTCACGGTTGGTCCCTTCAGCGTCATTGAAGATGGGGTGAAGATCGGGGCCGGTACAACCGTGGCCACCCATGTTCGTATCTCAGGCCCTTCAACCATCGGTGAAAACAATACCATAGATTCCTTTGCAGCCCTTGGCGGAGCACCACAGGATCTCAGTTACAGGGGTGAGGCCACTGAGCTGATCATGGGAAATGATAACCTGATCCGGGAGTATGCCTCCATCCACCGCGGCACCGTTAAGGGAGGCGGAAAAACCCGTATAGGGAACAGCTGTATGGTTATGGCATATGCCCATATCGGTCATGACTGTATCATTGAAGACCATGTGATCATCGTCAATGCCGCCCACTTGAGTGGTCACACTGAAGTCGGGGCCAGGGCCACAGTGGGCGGGCTCACCGGGACACATCAGTTTTCCCGGATCGGTACATTTGCCTTTATAGGTGGCGGCTCTGCCGTGAGTAAGGATGTGCCGCCCTATGCCATGGTTACGGGCGAGCGTGGGCAGATGCGGATTTCCGGTCTCAACAAGGTCGGCCTGCGTCGTAACGGCATGGATCGCAAGACCATTAAGATGATTGATGCCGCCTATCGCATACTTTTTCACTCACCGGAGCTTCTCCACGATGAAGCACTGGCCAGGGCGGAGCAGGAACTGGGAGAGTGCAGAGAGGTTGCGGAGCTGCTTGCCTTTATCCGGAGTTCCAAACGTGGTGTGGTTAAGCGTGTGAAGAAGGGGTGAGTGTCATGGCGCCAGATGCAGAGAAGATAGGCATCATTGCCGGGTCCGGCCAGTTTCCCCTCCTTTTCATAGAGGCAGCGAAGAAGGCCGGCCGAAAGACAGTGGTCATTGCCCACCACAATGAGACATCCCCTGAAGTGGCTGATGCGGCAGATGAGTGTTGCTGGGTAAAGCTCGGGCAGCTGGGGAAGATAATAAAGTTTTTTCACAGAAGCGGCGTGGGAGAAACCGTCTTTGTGGGGGCCATCACCAAGACCCGGATTTTCAGGGATATTCTCCCTGATATGAAGGGCCTGACTCTCTGGAATAAGATTGATGTCAAACAGGATGATGCGATTTTACGGGCAGTTGCCGGAGTACTTGAAAAGGAGGGGGTGAAGGTCCTGGAATCCACTCTCTATCTGCAGCATCTCCTCTTTCCATTTGGCGTACTGACACGGAAAAAACCCGATAAGAATCAGCGCCTGGATATTGAATTCGGCTGGAAGAATGCCAGGGCCATCGGGGCCATGGATATCGGTCAGTGTGTTGTGGTTCGTAACTGTTCTGTGGTGGCCGTCGAGGCCATTGAGGGCACCGATGCGACCATTGCCCGCGGTGGTGCACTGGCACGGGAAAAAGCAGTGGTTGTCAAGGTGAGAAAACCGGGACAGGATTTCCGTTTTGACCTTCCTGCAACCGGAGTGAAGACCATTGAGACACTGGCTTCTGTTGATGGCGCGGTCCTTGCCGTTGAAGCGGGCCAGTCCCTCCTCTTTGATCCCGATGCCATGATCCGGGCCGCTGATGCTGCCGGTCTTGTGGTGGTGGGTGTCAGGGAAAATCCTGACGGCAGCCTTGATTATTGAGCTCTCAGAACAGTCTCTTATGATTAAGCTCACAAAAATTCACCGCTTCCTTGCAGTGCTCCTGCCGGTGTCTCTCTGCTGTCTGTTGTTCTGTGGTGCTGCATTGGCGGCTGATGAAGAGTCTCCGGGACTCAATGACGGGAAAAAGTGGCGTGTTGCCTATTATCAGGGGGGGCCGATCCCGTTTTACACTAATATCCAGAAAGAGATCATAAAAGAGCTGATGCGCAAGGGCTGGATTGATGAGGCTGCACTGCCCCCGTCCGCGCTTGAAACAGAGCCCCCCTACTGGGACTGGCTCTGTGATGAGGCCGAAAGCGGATACCTTGAGTTTCTCCCGGAAAATGGCTATTCCGCATCCTGGAACAGCGAAAAACGGGGGCGAATACGCCGGGAACTGCAGGCAAAGCTCGAGGCGGGTGAGGTGGATCTGCTGCTTGCCATGGGGACCTGGGCCGGTGAAGATCTTGTCAATGATCGCCATTCCGTTCCGACCCTTGTGATGAGTGCCTCCGGTTTTGAAAAAACAGGTATCATAAAGAGTGCAGAGGACTCAGGTTTTGACCATGTCAATGTGTTCCTTGATCCGACGTTTTCAGAGCGGCAGCTGCGGATGTTTCATCGGGTCACCGGGTTTGGGAAACTCGGAGTTGCCTATGAAAATACCGATGAGGGGCTGCGTTATTCATATATGGAAACAGTGGAGAAAGTTGCAGCTGATCAGGGCTTTGAACTCAAGCGCTGTGAGGTGCTCGATACAACTGATGACCGGGAAAAGAGCCGGGAGTCGTGTCTCTCCTGCTATCGTGAGCTTGCTGCAGACTCTGACGCCGTTTTTATCACAGCACTGCTCTGTGCCGATGAGGAAATTGATGCCCTTGCAGCCCTTTTTAAGAAAGAGAAAATCTATTCCTATTCATTTTTCGGCAGTGATCATGTGAAGAAGGGTATTCTGCTGGGGGCTTCTGCTGAAGCTTCCTATGAGCTTCATGGAAGGCATTATGCCGCTAATATAATAAAAGTGTTGAGTGGTACCCGGCCAAGGGATCTGGCTCAGGTTATGGAATTGCCTTTTCTCATTTCCATAAACCGCAGTACGGCGGAGGCCATTGGTTTTGATATACCGCAAAGCATTGTTACAATTGCCCGTGGTATCTATGAGTAGTAGATTTCTGAAATCCAGATGGTTTTTTTACAGCCTGCTGCTGTTTATCATTGTCCTCTACTGGTGTTTTGATTCCGCCTGGTCCTATCTCTCCTATGAACGGAACCTGAACTCCCTGCTCTTTATGGTTCCCAGTTCTTTTTTCGACACCTTCGTCCTCAAGGTCTCTCCCTACCAGACAGGCTCCCGGCTCGGGGTTCTTTGTCTCCTCCTGTTCAGCGGAACCCTGCTCATAGAACTTGGCAAACGAAATGAGAAGGTGTCTTCGGCCCTTGTTGAGAGTGAAAAGAGGTATCAGTACCTCATGGACCATGCCAATGTGGGAACCTGCGTTGTTCAGAACGGGGTATTTGAGATCCCCAACCCGAAATTTCTGGAAATAACAGGATATCCGCAAGAGGAGTTAACGCGCATGGTCTTCACCGAACTGGTTCATCCTGATGACAGGGGGATGGTGATGGACTGGTACAGCAGGGCCGTGCTGGGTGAGCAGCCCATTACGGATCAGCCGTTTCAGATAGTGACAAAAGATGAGAAAATAAAATGGCTGCAGCTCAGCACCACCCAGATTGTGTGGCGCGGAGCTCCGGCCCAGTTCAGTATCATCCATGATGTCACCAGACGGAAAAGATGGGAAGAGACGCGGAATCAGGCAAAAAAGATGGAGGCCATCGGGCTTCTTGCCGGTGGGGTTGCCCATGATCTGAATAATATCTTGTCGGGAATTGTGAGCTATCCAGAGTTACTGCTTCACCTCCTTCCCGATGATTCTCCCCTGAGAGGCCATGTGCAGACAATGCATGATGCCGGTATCCGGGCAGCGGCTGTGGTTGCTGATCTTCTTACTGTTGCCAGGGGAGTGGCCAGTCAACGGGAAATTCTGGATCTGAACGGCCTGGCCGAAGATTTTCTGAAGTCCCCGGAATATCAGGTCCTGCAGCAACGCTTTCCGGAAGTCTTTGTCATCTCACAGTTTTCACGGCAGAAAGTACTGGTTCTGGCCTCTGAAATTCATATCCAGAAGAGTGTCATGAATCTCATGTTTAATGCCCATGAGGCCATAGAACACGACGATGGCGCCGTGACCATCAGTACCGGTCAGGAGAACCTTGGCGAGCAGGATGCACAGGCCTTGAACCTTGTACCCGGTCCTTATGCATGGATACGTGTCAGCGATACCGGTCCCGGCATCTCCCCGGAACAGAAGGAGCACATTTTTGAACCCTTTTATACCAGAAAAACCATGGGGCGCAGTGGAACAGGGCTTGGGCTTACGGTGGTGTGGAATACCGTGGTGGATCATAACGGTGCCATAGACATCAAATCTTCTGAAAAGGGAACTTCCTTTACACTCTATTTTCCGGCGGAGATCTCCCTTGAGAGGAGTCCTCAGGAAGTATCTGACAGTGGTACATATGTGACCTGTCGGAGTGAACAGAACCGGATCCTTCTGGTTGACGATGAGGCTCAGCAGCGTGAAATCGGTTGTGAGTTCCTTGGGTTTCTTGAGTACAGCGTGGATGTGGTCGGCAGTGGTGAGGAAGCTGTGGAATACCTTCGTCATTCAAAGGTGGATCTGGTGATACTCGATATGATTATGGACCCCGGAATGAACGGCCGGGAGACCTATGAGCAGATTATCCAGGTTAATCCCGGACAAAAGGCCCTGATTGTGACAGGCTATGCAGCGCATGATGAGATAGCCAGGGCACAGGAACTCGGGGTGGCGGATCTGCTGAAAAAACCCTATACATTGAAACAGCTCGCCGGAGCAGTTGACGCGGCATTACACAGAGTCTGAACCATTTACAAGGAACCCGATGCAGGCAATGATACTGGCCGCCGGATTTGGTACCCGGCTTCTTCCCTACACAGAGCGGCGTCCCAAACCGCTTTTTCCTCTCCTGAACGAGCCGCTTCTGCTGCTCACTGTCCGCCATCTGAAAGCGGCAGGTTTTGATCATATTATTGTCAACTGTCACTATCTGAAGGAACAGATCATTGAGGCACTTGATGGTATTTCCGGAGTGACTGTACAGCAGGAGGACACTGTGCTGGGGACAGGTGGCGGACTGCGTCTGGCACTGGATCAGTTGCGCGATGAACCGCTTTTTGTCAGTAACGGGGATATTTATCACAGCGTGGACACGGCCGGACTCTACCGGGTTCATTGTGCAAACCATTCAGCTGTGACCATGGCCATGCATGACTGTCCGCGTTTCAACAAGCTTGTGGTGACCGATGGACATGTAACGGGTTTTGGGGCTGAAGAAGGTGCATCCGGCACCATGGCCTTCACCGGACTTCATGTGCTTGATCCGGAGGTGCTTGAAAAGATCCCGCCGGGCAGGAAATATTCCATCATTGATCGGTACCGGGATCTTATTGAGAGTGATCCGGCGGCCATTGCAGCGCAGTCGGTGGATGGGTGTTCCTGGACAGATATGGGGACCGTGCAGGATTATCTTGATCTGCATGGCCGGTTGTTGAAAAAAGAGATTCCGCTGTGGCCGGAGTTTGCAACCGTCCCCAACGGTCCTTTTGTCTGTAACAGTCCAGTGCCTGAGGGTTCTGTGGACTTTTACGACTGGTGCTGTGTGGGGGACGTTCAGATCCCCGGACAGCTCAGCCTGAAACGCTGTGTGGTCTGGGATGGCGCACAAATGGAATCTGGAGGGGACTACGCAGATTCACTGCTGGTCTAGGTTCCTTCTTTTGTTCTGCTCCTGCTCGCGGATTCAGGTTTGCGAAAAAAGGCTCTCCACTACGCGCTGATATTTTTCCTTTGTTCTGCACTTTTTAATCATCTTCCAGGTTTTCTGTTCCGGCGGAAAAAAGGCACAGAGATGGACCCAGAGCTGTTTCATTCGTCCCAGCAGATGGGCCGGACCATCGAGGAGCTCTGCGTAGCAGCTGTAGAGTTCATCGTGAAATGATTTCAGACACTGCTGTCTGTCTGTGACTTCCATGCCCCGGATATCAGCGGCAAGAAAGGGATCTGCCAGGGCCCCTCTGCCGATCATCCATCTCTTCACCGTCGGGAACTGCTGCTGCAGCTCAGAAAAAATTTCCTGTGTTGTGATATCGCCGTTGTAGACGATGCCATGCCTGCTGTGCTGCAGGCACCTGGCAAATCCTTCCCTGTCGGTCTCGCCCCGATACATCTGCGATCCCAGTCGTCCGTGGATGATTATCTCAGAGAGAGGGTACTGGTCGAGCTGTGGCAGAAGGTGCAGGAGCTCACGTGGATCATGGTAGCCAAGACGGGTCTTTATTGAGAGTCGGATCCCTATCTCCGGAACTACTCTATCGAGGAAGGAGAGGATCTTTTCCGGAAAGGGGAGGAGGCCCGAGCCCTTCTGTTTCTTTGTGACCATTGGAGCCGGGCAGCCAAGATTCCAGTTGACTTCCCGGTAGCCGAGTTCCTGCAGGCGGCCTGCCAGAAAAAGGAAGTCTTCGGGATCGGTGTGGAGCAGCTGGGGGACAACGGGCAGGGCGCTGTTGTTCTCCGGCAGCACATCTCTGAGCTGTTTTTCCTGAAAGGAGGAGCGGCGCTGCGGGTTGATAAACGGGGCCAGGGCCGAGCTGAAACCGGGGAAATGCCGTTGAAAAAGTGTACGGAAAGAGCAGTCTGTTATTCCACGGATGGGGGCCAGAATCAGTTCTGTCTGCTCAGCCATGCTGCACGGCTCCGGCCTCCAGGAGCCATTCCTCAAGTTGCACCGGTGTCGGGTGGATACCCGCAATCTTCACCTCCCCGTTTATCATAAGTGCAGGAGTGGCGGTGATGCCGTGCCGTCCGATTTCATCCGGCTCATGGACCATGTCAATGTCAGCTGCAAGATCCGCCTTCATCATGGCATCTATGACAGCATCACGCAGGCTGTTGCAGGTAATACAGCCTGTTCCGAAAATCCGTATGGTGA
>JAMOMO010000286.1 GCA_027067035.1 Desulfobulbaceae bacterium | reverse complement strand
AGATGAAGAATTCCCCTCTCCATGAAAGACTGGAATTTCGCACTCTCCAGGTTTTTTACTGTCACCATACTGCAGAAAAAAGCAGGACAGTGAAATACTGTTTTTGTGCTGAGACGTGGTTTATGAAAAAGAAATCTTACTCCTGATAACGATTTGACAATCTATAAACCACTGAAACATTGAAATAAATAATTTGCAAAGTATTTTTTGTCTCATGATCATTTCATACCGATGCATCAGCTTTTTAGAGCCGGTAATTCATCCCTGCAATAACTGGAAGCTTGTATTGTTTCATCATCATAATTATCATAACGGCAACGCGTTATTTAATTTTTCCAACCGGTCAGCTCATGTTTCCTTCTGATTTTCTCAAAAGTGTTCCCAGGACCCCAGGCGTCTATATGATGCTGGACAAGAAGTCACGGATACTCTATGTGGGCAAGGCCAAAAATCTCAAGAACCGGCTCAGTTCCTACACACGTTTTTCAGGCTCTGATCATAACAAAACAACGGTGATGCTCTCTCAGGTGGAACGGGTCGATACCATTCTTACCCAGACCGAAAAAGAGGCACTTATCCTTGAAGCATCGCTTATAAAAAAACATAAACCCAAGTATAACATTCTCCTCCGGGATGATAAAAATTACCCCCTCATAAAAGTCACGGTTCAGGAAGAGTGGCCTCGTGTTCATATGTCACGAAGACGCAAAAGAGATGGAGCCAGATACTTTGGCCCCTACTCTTCCAGTTCATCCATGTGGGCCACACTGCGGCTGCTGGCCAATCTTTTTCCGCTGCGTAAATGTAAAGGCGAAACAGTAGCTGTTCGTAAACGTCCCTGCCTGAATCTGCAGATGGGAAAATGTCTCGGACCCTGCGTTGGTCTAGCAAACAGGGATGAGTATCTTGACCAGGTCCAGAAGGTGCTGATGGTGCTTGAAGGAAGAAACAGAAGTCTTGTGAAGGAACTTGAACAGGAGATGGAAAATGCAGCAGAAGAACTCCATTTTGAACATGCTGCGGAACTACGTGATCAGATTTCAGCGCTCTCCAAAACCCTGGAGAAACAGATCGTGGCCTCATCAAGTCTGAAAGATCGGGATGTTTTTGGCTATCAGCGGCAGGGAACATCCATTGCCGTTGCCATCCTCTTTGTGAGGGAGGGACTGATCACCGGTAATCGAAATTTCTTCCTCAGTGAACCCATGGGAAGTGACGCTGTTATTCTCTCTCAGGTGCTGAACCAGTTTTACGACAAGCGGGTTATCCCTGCCAAAGACATCATCATTCCTTTTTCAGTCAATGATACCGAACTCCTTGCCGAGCGTTTCAGCGAAATACGGGGCAGTCTCGTTGCATTGGCTGTTCCCCGGCGCGGAGACCGCCTCCAGCTTCTGCAGATGGCCAACAGTAACGCCAGGCATATCTTTGATGAGAAGGAGAAAAAAGAGCGATCCTGGCTCGGGCTCTCCGCCTCGATGGAAAAGCTTCTGAAGCTTCATTTCAGACCTGATCGCATTGAATGCCTCGATATCTCCAATACCAGCGGTAAACAGGCGGTCGGGTCACTTGTCTGCTTTACACAGGGCGAAGCTGACAAAAAACAGTACAGGCACTATTCGATAAAGACAGTCTCGGGTCCCGATGACTATGCAATGATGGAGGAGGTTCTCACCAGAAGATTCAAACGAGGCATTGAAGAGGGAAATCTGCCGGATCTCTTTGTGTTAGATGGCGGAAAAGGACAACTTGGTATTGCACTCCGGGTGGCCGGGGAACTCGGCATCCGTGATGAGATGGACTGGATCGGTATTGCAAAGGAGAAATCAGGTGAGGGTGAGAAACTCTATAAACCCGGCAGGAAAAATCCCATTCTCCTGAAACAGCATAATCCCGTACTCCTTTTCCTCATGCGTATCCGCGATGAG
>JAMOMO010000285.1 GCA_027067035.1 Desulfobulbaceae bacterium | reverse complement strand
GTCTTTTCCGGAACAGTCCCGCTCTCAAGCTCCTGCATCCCGGAATCCTGCGTTGCAACAACGACCTCAGGGTCAGGTTTCTTTCCCAGCGTATCGTCCTGCTCCTCCTTTGCCGGGAAATCCGCAGCAAACAGCTGAATGGTCAGGATATTGTTTTTCTCATCAAACTGCTGATCAAAATTAAACTCTCCCCCTGCTGTAAGATCGATCACAACCCGGGTTTTATTACTGTGCCGCCCCATGCGAATTTTGCGTATCATCTTGCCGCGGGCGTCTATAGAAGCCGGCACCCCCCGCGCCATACGGGTCTCCATAAAATCAAATACCACACGGGGATGCTCACCTTTCAAGGCAAATACTTTTGGTAACCAGGGGCCATCAAGATGAAAGATTACTGACTCAATTCCACCACCTTCTTCCTGGAAATTCACCTTCTCAATCATTCCATCACCGGCATGCAGTGACCCTGAAAAAAGAAAAAGAAGAAGCAACACACCCAAAGAAAAAACAGCTCTACGACTTTTCATAAAAGATACCTATGTAACCCTCTATTTTTTAAGGAACAAATCAGATACTTTCTTGCATACCTTATCCCCTCTTGTAAAGTCAACCTATTTTCAGTAAATGACTAGCATGGAATACAATAAATACGCCGCTTCTCAGCCGATCTACTGCTGATCCAGCCGAATATTACAATCAAACAGACTCCCCCATGAAACAAAATTTCGAGCAGCGAGAAACACTACCTTTTGTAAGTAAACCAGGCCGTTACCTTGGGCACGAGTACAACTCCATCGTAAAGGAGTGGCAGGAGACAGCCATGCACTGTGCCCTGATCTTTCCGGATTTGTATGAAATAGGCATGTCCCACCAGGGCTTACAGATACTGTATCATATTTTAAACAATCAGGAAAACGTCCTTGCCGAACGCTGTTACTGCCCTGCCGTGGACATGGAGGAGCTCCTGCGATCCCGCGGGCTGCCGCTCTGTTCCCTTGAGAACAACCGCCCCTTGAGAGATTTTGATCTCATTGGGATCACCCTGCCCTATGAACTCTGCTACACCAATATTCTCACAATTCTCGATCTGGCCATGATTCCTCTCCGGTCAGCGGATCGTGACGAGGATATGCCCATTATCCTTGGAGGAGGCTCCTGCAGCCTGAACCCTGAACCCGTTGCAGACTTTTTTGATGCCATCCTTCTGGGTGATGGTGAAGAGGCCATCGTCGAGATTGCCGAATCCATTCGTCAAGGCAGGGAACAAAAGCTCTCCCGCGCAGCCATCCTTGAGCAGCTCGCCACAATTCCGGGGATATACATACCATCCCACTTCACCCCCGTTTATAATGAAGACGGCAGCATACAGGAAATACAGGCCCTGTATCCGGAGCACAGCACTGTCACCCGCCGGGTCCTTGCAGATCTCTCCCGATCCGACCACCTTTTCCATCCCCTTGTACCAAATTCAAAAATCGTCCACGACCGGCTTGGAGTGGAAGTGGCCAGAGGCTGCACCAGAGGATGTCGTTTCTGTCAGGCGGGAATCATTTACAGACCAGTACGGGAACGAAGTCCTGAACAGATTTTTGAACTTGCCGATAAAGGTATCGGAAATTCCGGCTTCAACGAACTGGCCCTGCTCTCCCTGTCAACCGGTGACTACTCCTGTCTTGGCAGCACACTGCCCCGACTCATGGACCGCTTCGCCGATGAGGCCATCTCTGTTTCCATGCCCTCAATGCGCGTGGGCACACTGACCGGGCCCCTGATGGATCAGATCAAACGGGTCAGAAAGACAGGCTTTACACTGGCACCCGAGGCTGGAAGTGAACGATTACGCCGTGTCATCAACAAGGGCATCACCGAGGCAGATCTCCTCACCACCTCAAAAGATGCTTTCGGTCTTGGCTGGAAGGTCATGAAACTCTACTTCATGATCGGCCTGCCCACTGAAACAGAAGAGGATATTGAAGCCATTGCCGAGCTTGCCAGGAAAACCAGACAGATCGGGAACCAGGCCGGAACCGGGGGAAAACGTCAACAGATCAATGTGAGCGTTGGCACCTTTGTTCCCAAACCCCACACCCCTTTCCAGTGGGATGCTCAAATTTCCATCGGGGAGAGCCGTTCAAAAATTTCACGCCTCAAAGGTCTGCTGCCACGAAAGGGGATCAATCTCAAATGGCATGACCCGGAACAGAGTCTGCTTGAGGGTGTCTTCTCCCGGGGCGACAGACGCCTGGCAAAACTCCTGGAGACCGTCTGGGCCAAAGGAGCACGCCTTGACGGCTGGTCCGACTATTTCAACCTCTCCAGGTGGCAGGAAGCTGCTGAAGAATGCTCCCTTGTACTTGATGATTTTCTGCGTACAAGAGCAATGGATGAAGTTCTTCCCTGGCAGCATCTCAGCAGTGGTATTGATCTCTCTTTTCTGAAACAGGAGCTTGAGAAAGCCCACCAGGAGGCGTACACCCCCGACTGCCGTTATCATGCCTGCCAGAAGTGCGGTCTGTGTGATTTCAAGACCATCAAACCGGTTGTCATCGACAGAAAACAGAAGTCGGACTGCGCCTCCTCCCGGGAACAGCTTACTTCAGAAAAGGAAACGGAAAACACCAGGCTACAGCAGGAGCAGCACTTTTACTACACTGTCAGCTATTCCCGGCTGGGAGACATCTGTTACCTCGGGCATCTGGAGATTCTCCAGATAGTCTTTCGGATTCTGCGCCGGGCCAGGATTCAAACCAATTTCTCCAAGGGGTTCAACCCCTCCCCCAAGGTCTCTTTCGGTCCGGCCCTGCCTGTGGGTACCCAGAGCCTGGCCGAATATTTCATCATGGACCTGCCCGCCCCCCTGGACAGCCTTGAAAAAACCGCAGAAAGAATGAACAGGCAGATGCCTCCGGGACTCAAAGTCCTTGAAATCAACCTCTGTAACGGCAAAGTTCCCCAGGAGGTCATCAGTGCCTACAGAATCACCCTGCATCCCGGGCTTGCTGCTGACGACCATGAATTACTCGCAGAGTTCCTTGCCACAGAGCGGTTCACGCTGAAACGCACCCGCAAGGGCAAGCTCAAGGAGATCGATTTCCGCCCCATGGTCCTCAGACTTGAAGTGATTGACGACGACACTGTTGCAATGGAACTGCTGAGCAAAGCAAGCCAGGCTGGTGTGAAACCACTGGAGGCAATGGCGGCAATCCTCGGGAAAGATCAGGAGGAATTACTCTCCTCTGTGGTCATAAAAACAGGATGGAAAAGACTGTAATTAATTCTGTTGCTTCAACCTGCTTCCATATGGTACGGATGTGTATTCAGTTCAAATCAGTATGGGGAAAATAACAGATACCCCCGCATTTTTCTAACAAGGAGAACAGCATGACAACCAAGAAGATCATCCTTCGAGATGACGAGATGCCAACCCAATGGTATAATGTAGGCCCCGATATTCCAAACGGTCTGTTACCGCCACTTGATCCCGAAACAAAAGAACCGATGGGTCCGGAAAAACTCGGCGCCATCTTTCCAATGGCTCTTCTTGAGCAGGAAATGTCCGGTGAACGCTTCATCGATATCCCCGAAGAGGTCCTCGATGTTCTCAAAATCTGGCGTCCCGCCCCGCTGGTTCGAGCCAGAAGCCTTGAAAAAGCACTCGGAACAAAATCCAGGATCTATTTCAAGAATGAAGGTGTCTCTCCGGTGGGCTCCCACAAGCCAAACTCAGCCGTTCCACAGGCATACTATAACTCCAGGGAAGGTATCAAACGACTGGCAACTGAAACAGGGGCCGGACAGTGGGGCAGCGCACTCTCCTTTGCAACCCAGAAATTCGGCCTTGACTGTAAGGTCTATATGGTACGGGTATCCTTTGATCAGAAACCCTACCGCAAATCAATGATGCACACCTTCGGCGCAGACATTGTGGCAAGTCCAAGTGTGGACACCAACATCGGCCGGCAGATCCGTGAAGAATATCCCGACACCGCCGGTTCTCTCGGTATTGCCATCTCTGAAGCCATTGAGGATGCCGCCGGTCGCGATGATACCAATTACGCCCTCGGCTCCGTCTTAAACCACGTTATCCTGCACCAGTCCATCATCGGACTTGAGGCAAAAAAACAGATGGAAATAGCCGGTGACTATCCTGATGTCATTGTGGGATGCTGTGGTGGTGGTTCAAACTTTGCTGGCCTCGCTGTTCCTTACGTCCCCGACTACCTTGAAGGGAAAAAGATCCGTTTTGTCGGTGTGGAGCCAGCCTCCTGTCCCTCACTCACCATGGGAACCCTGGCATATGACTTTGGCGATGTCGCCCAGACTACCCCACTCCTGAACATGTACACCCTCGGCCACGACTTTATTCCTCCGGGAATCCATGCCGGTGGCCTGCGTTACCATGGTATGGCACCCATCGTATCCGCAATGGTACGTGAAAAAATCATTGATCCGGTCAAAGTTCATCAGCTGGAATGTTTTGAAGCAGGTGTCCTTTTTGCGAAAACAGAGGGTATTATTCCGGCACCTGAGACCTGTCATGCCATCCGCGGTGCCATCCTGGAGGCCACCCGTGAGCTCGACAAGCCACAGACCATTCTCTTTAACTTTTCCGGACATGGACTCATCGACATGGGCTCCTATGACCGATACTTTTCAGGTGATCTCCACAACTACGACTACCCGAAAGAAGCCATTGAAGAATCCATGGCCAAACTCCCGAAGATTTAACTTCTCCCTCTAATCCATGAGCGTCTGCCGGTGATATTCCACCGGCAGACGTCCTCAAGGGGAAATCAGAACATTTTTAATGCCGTGCCGGTAATGACTCATCAGAAATCACTTTGGCAAAGTCACTTTATTGCCGGAGTTATCTTCATCTTTCTTTTTCTTACGCTCCCGCAGCAGCTTCACACCAAAGAAATACCTGAACTCAACAGCCTTATCACAAACGGGGGCTATGCCCTCATGAAAAGTGACACGGCCCTGTTTTCAAAAAATTTCCGCAAAACATTTATTCCAGCATCCACCGTAAAACTGATAACAAGCCTGGCGGCACTTGAATTACTCGGGCCCGACTTTCACTTTACAACAGACATCTTCCTTGATTCAGAAAACACTCTCTATATAAAGGGATATGGCGATCCTTTTCTTGTTTCGGAAAAAGTACGTTCACTTGCAATCAGAATAGCATCACTTGGCATCGGCAAAATCAACGCCATTGTTCTTGATGACAGTGCCTTTTCTCTCGAACATGCGCAGACAGAAGGGTCAGGAAGTTCCACAAACCCCTATGACAGTAAACCGGCAGCCCTTGCGGTAAACTTTAACGCCCTCCCTCTCAGGGTTGTCCATGCAGCCAAGATTCAATCCCCTGAACAGCAGACCCCGTTTCTCCCACTGATGGGAATCATCGGCAGAAATCTCAGTACAGGATACCACCGGGTC
>JAMOMO010000284.1 GCA_027067035.1 Desulfobulbaceae bacterium | reverse complement strand
AACGTGGATGCCTTTCCCCGAAGCAGCTCCCTTTCGAACAGTCTTCTCTACTGCGGGCAGCTCTTCAGGGCAATGCTGGAAGAGCAGGGTATATCTGTCAATGGTCCCATACGTCAGGGAACGATCCCTGACAACACCCCGCTTCTTCTTCAATTCAGGGCAGAAGAAAGCATTGCGGACCTTGTGGAATCCTGTCTCTTTTCCTCCAGTAACTTCATGGCAAACCAGCTCTACCTTGCCATGGGTGCAGACCGATACGGGTATCCCGCCACCTGGGAAAAAAGTCGACGGCTGATGGATGATTTTATCCACAGGCAACTCAAGCTCACCAGCAAACAGATAACCATGGTTGAAGGCTCCGGGCTGTCAATGAAAAACAGAATAAGCCCAGAGGCCATGCTGGAGGTTCTCAACAGGTTTCGTCCCTATGCCGACCTTATCCCGGTAAAATATGGCGTCAGGATGAAATCGGGAACACTCAGAAAATCCGGGGTATTCTGCTATGCCGGATATTTCAGCCGGGGAAAGAGAAAAGATCCCTTTGTCATACTCCTCAATCAGAAACGCAACGGCAGGGATAAAATCCTGAAGATTCTTTACCGTCACTGACCGGTACAGCCTTGTACCACCCGGTAGCGGTGACAATTTCATTGACACGGGTATCTTTCAGCAGTCCCTGATACCAGCGGTTTCACAGTGTCCCTTTTCCTCAAAAAACCATAAAGGCCGCTGGAAAATACAGCATCAGATATTCCAGGTCCGCGATACCACAAAATTTAAGACATTAAGGTAACACTTTAGCTTAAGCGCCGGTCCTCACAGCCGTTGCCACCGGATAAAAATCGTGTCCAATTCATTTGCACCCATAGAAAATGCAGCAGAATTATTTTTCACCATTGATAACGGCAGCATAGCAATCATCAACAAAATGGCCTCTATTTTGCTAGTTTTATTTGAGACGATTACTTATGCAAAGAATTTTGTCTTTGCAAAAAACAAAGCTCTTTTATTTGGAGGAAGCATGAAGAACAAGATGTTAAAGTTTATTCCTTTTTTCATCATGGCATCATTTCTGGTGACCGGATGCAACCAGGACACCAGCAACACCGTTGCTGCTGCCAAACCCGCAGTAAGTACCCAGGCCAAAAAAGCCACGGGTCCGGTTTACAAAGGAAAGGTTGTCGGGAAATCCAACAAGGCAAAAAGTATTTCCATTGTGGTTGGCAAAGGGAAAGAAGCCAAGACCATAATGGTTAAATTTGACGACAAGACCAAGGGTGTGGAACATGCCTCAAAGGGCCATGCCTCCATTATATTCTATGAAATGCGGGATGGTCAGCCATGGGCCACCGTTATCAAACCCAAACTTGCCAAACTTCCCAAGGGAGTAACCGAAATTCAGACAGATGAGTTGAAAAAAATCATCGACTCCGGATCTGACTATCTGCTCGTTGATGCCCGTCCTGCAAAACGGTACGCCGCAGGACACCTTCCGGGAGCTGTTTCCCTCAGTAGTAAGGCATATAAAGACAAGGCAGCCTCTCTGCTGCCCGCAGACAAGAACAAGCTGCTGTTAATGTATTGCGGAGGGCCCACATGAGGTATGTCAACTAAAGTCGCCGGTCTGGCGAAAAAAGATGGCTACAAGAATATCCGCGTTTATCTCCAGGGACTTCCCGCATGGGTAAAAGCTGAAAACCTTATTTATGCAAGTAAGGGCAATATTGAAAAAGGAAACATTGTTCTGATTGATCTCCGCTCTCCGGAGAAAGCTGCGAAAAACCGCATCGCCAGAGCCGTTTCCATTCCCTACGACACCCTTGATGATCGTCTGGAAGACATCCCCAAAAAGGCTCCGATTGTTGTTTACAGTGACTCCTCAGAAGAAGCTGCGGATGCCGTTGAAGACCTTCGTGATGAAGGTTTCAAAAAGGTCGCCCTTGTTCCCGGTAACTTCAGTGGCTGGGTAAAATCAGGTGGAAAAACCACCAGTGGCCCGGTGGTCACTGAAATCAACTGGACAAGAAAACTTGGCAAGGGAGAGATCAGCAAGGAAGATTTCCTGAAGGCCGTTAATGGAAGTGACCTTGAAGCAGTTATTTTAGATGTCCGTACCACAGATGAAGCCGGTGAAGGCGGATTCAAAAATGCAATCACAGTGCCTCTGGATCAGGTGGGTTCACGACTTGCTGATATTCCAAAGGACAAAAAAGTTTACGCACACTGCACCACTGGTGCCAGAGCAGAAATGGCTGCTCAGGAACTCAAGAAAAACGGCTATAAAGCATTTTTCCTGGTGGCCAATATTGAGTGCAAGGGCAATGAGTGCACAATAGAAGATTAGGCTCTGAATCCGTGGCACGCTCTGTCATCATCGAATGCCCGCGGATTCAGGTAATCGTTCAAAGCTCCAAAACTGTTTGAATTCAAATCATTTTCAAATAGTTCAACAGTGACCCATTGTGGTCAGCCCTCCTCCGCAGGAGATGGAAAGTTCTACTCTTTCCATCTCCTGTTTTTCTGTATAGCAGACAATCCCGACAACAGCTCTCCATCCTCCTCCTGCACAGGCCTGGATCACCACAGACACAGCACTTTCATTCTTCTTTACTTATCGAAACTATACAGATATTATAATTTCAATATAGTAATTGTATTGTACCTGATCCGGGAGCGTTCGCTGCACAGCAGCATCCAGTCCCCTGTACAGTCCGCATCATGAAAAAGACAGTATTTCCAAACAAGGCGAATCATGACAAAAAGCACTGAAAAGCCTGCAGTCAAATACCTGGAACCGACACTTCATTTCACCAGAAAACGTATACTGGTGGGTCCGGAAGACAGGGCCCACAAAATCACTGTTTCTGAACTGGTCAAAAAAAACCAGCCGCTTTTATCCTTCCCGGAGTTTCAGAAATTCGCAAAGAAGGGCTTTGAAAAAAGTCCCGTTCGTTCAGGAAAATTCACCCATTACTCCGATGACGGTGAGACACTTCTCGCTGACACCATAGGATATCCACGTGTGGATGTAATGGAACAGGGAGAAAATGAAGAACCTGTTCTTCTCGTTTCCATCACCCCTCTGGTGAAAATATCAGACGACAGAATGACAGCAACACTGATGCTGCATCCCCCCATATCAAAGGATTTTGCCATCCGCAAAGAACCACTGCCGGAACTTTTGAAGGAGGCCGGGATTCTCTTTGGCATCGACCAGAAGGCACTGCAGTCGGCACAGGACTACATTGAGAACGATTTCAATGATTTTCACGACATTCTCATCGCCCATGGAAAACCGGCACAACCCGGCCAGGATGCCTACCTTCAATTTGCGCTGGAGATAGGTCCCATAGCCGGACAACTTCTCGAAGACGGCAGCATCGATTTCCGGGAACGCAGGATCATGATCGGCGTGAGCAAAGATGAGCTCATTGCCACCAAAATCCCTGAGGTACCAGGAACGCCCGGCATTGATGTCTGTGGTAAAGAGATTGAACCTGAAGGCGGCAGGGAACTGGTCATCCACATAAAACAGGATGTCCATTTTGACCAAACCAGCGGAAGAATCACCGCCTCCAAAGACGGCATACTCACTGTCATCAACAACTCCGAAATAAAGGTCTGCTCCAAGCAGGAAATCCGGAGTGATATTGACTACAACACCGGGCATATCACATCAAAAAGCTGTGTCATCGTCCATGGTGCCGTCCAGCCGGGCTTCAAGGTCTCCACCGGCGGAGATCTTGAAATCAAAAAGGAGGTGATGTCAGCCAGCATCAGCAGTGAGGCCAATGTGGTCATTAAAGGCGGTATCACAGGGAAGAACACCGTGATTTCAGCCGCCGGTGACATTGATTTCAAGTTCATTGAACAGGGGCGCATGGAATCGGGTGGCAACATTATAATGCGCAAGCAGTCCTATTACAGTGATCTTGCG
>JAMOMO010000283.1 GCA_027067035.1 Desulfobulbaceae bacterium | reverse complement strand
GTTCAGTTTCGGCAGATCGAACTCACCGGGACATCCATCCGCGGTATCATCAAGGCGGAAATTGTGGTCTTCCCCATTGTGATGGTGGCGAGCCTGCTCTTTTCGCAGTTTATCTGGCGGCTGGCCCCCATACCATCAAGCGCCTATCCCTATGCGCAGGAACTCTGGCACCTTCAGGCATTGAATACCCTGCTCATGCAGACATCCACCATGGAAGGCAACTCCATGTTCTATCAGGCCCTCAACAGCACAACAGTCTTTTCAGGTCTGGGCTTCGGCCTGCTGATGTACTTCATACTCAGCCTCTTTGGCCTGCCCATTCTTCTTATTTACGGCGTGGTCCGCGGCCTGGGCCAGTCAACGCCGCACGGTCTGATCCTTGAAGTCCTGGGCGCCCTTCTGGGCCGCTATTTCTTTTACAAACGCTATGGCCCCATGTGGAGACAGTATGCACCGGTACTGCTTGCTGGTTTTTCCTGCGGCATGGGGCTCACCGGAATGTTTGCCATGGGACTGGCACTGATAATGAAATCCCTGGGCCACATGGCATACTGAGCCGATCCGCTGAACCTTAGAGCTTGTCTCGAAGTTCCTGACGGGCACAGGCAGAGGACCCCGCATAGGAAAACGGGTAGATTTCCACCACTCCGGGTTCCGGCTCACGAATGATCGTGGCATCCCTTTTGGAAAACCAGAAACCGATCTCTTTTCCATCAGGAGCAAGGAGAACCCCTCCACTGGTGGTGCAGAAACCGACTTCATCGACACGCATCCAGAAGGCGGCCTTCCTGAGTTTTTCGGAAGTCATCTCTCTTTGAGACCAGAGTTCCGAGCGTAGCTGATAGGCGTTTGAAAGGGCAATAATAGCAACGGGATCATTCTCCGGCCCATCGGTATAATAGCTGTGATCCGGTACTATTGTACCGGAATCAAAGAGCTTCTCGACATCCATGCGTTTCTGCGCCCCTCCCGACACAGCAAGGTGGGAAACACAGCCGGAGAAAATGAAAACAGTACAGAGTAAAACAGCACGATAAACAGATGACACTCTCTTTTTTTCTGACATCACGGCCTCTTCTTACAGGAAAACGGGTAAAACCAGTATGCTCTACTGTTTGTTTATTCCCTGATTTATTGTCACAATTCAGGAACTTTTATGTTTCTATGCAGCCGGTACTGCAGTAGTCTGCTGAGACACATTTTATGCACTTATTCAAAAAATTCAAGGGAGCCATCATGTTCGGAAAACACGTACTCATTGCCGCGGCACTCCTTATCGCATTAAGCGCCTGCTCCAGCGACACCGGCAAAGAAGATGAGGAAAAACAGGGAATAACCGGGAAAGTGGCAGACCGGGCGGTGCAGGCCATACAGACACCCATTGACAAGGCGCACGACGTCAGTGACCTGACAGATGAGCACAACAGAAAGCTGAAGGAACAGCAGGAAGAGCTGAAACGGTAACAGTCCTGAAACCGTGACGGAACTCCGGCACCAGACGGTGCCGTCGGGTCTTTTTATGAGATTTCCTGATCTTCAGCTTCAGTGGGATCTTCCCGCCAGGCCTCCGGTGAGATATGCTCAAGGAGGTAACTGGACTGGTCGGCAAAACGATGGATCCGGGAATTGATTATCTTCTGCACCATGCTCTGGTAGGACTCCGGGTATTTCTCCATCACCTTGCTGAAGGCCTCTCGACTGATGGTGAGCAGGCTCACATCCGACCAGGCCCGTGCTGAAAAGAACCAGTTGAATTCCGCAAGAAGCGCCAGTTCTCCAAAATAATTAATGGCATCGCCACTGAGCAGCTGCAGGTGAAAACGCCGCCCGTTGTAATACTGAAAGATATCCACTTCACCAGATATTATAAGAAAAATACGGTCACAGCGATTCCCCTCATTCATAATGGACTCCCCTTTTACGTACTCTTCCCGCTTGG
>JAMOMO010000282.1 GCA_027067035.1 Desulfobulbaceae bacterium | reverse complement strand
TCCGGCTTCCACGGTCGTGGTGTCTGTGGGGCGCAGTCGCAGGTAGGCCTCAAAGATATCTGCCCAGTCATCGTACTCTTGCTGGTCCAGGCCTGCCGATGCCTTGAGCAGCCAGTTAAAGCTACTTTTTCTGACACTGTAGCTGCCATCAAGCTGCAGGGTTCCGCCTGCCCTGTCCAGGGTTGAGCGATCACTGCTGGTCGTACCGGGAAAAGAGAGCGCGGAATTTTCATTTAAGGAAAGATGTTCGTATCTGCCCTCCATAAAGCCACCCCACTGAAGCGGCTTCTTATCGAAGGCACCCACGTCAAAGTCAAAATCCGCACTGTCCTCGGCGGCAATGGATAATTCTGCTGCAGGAAGGATGAAGAAGAATCCGAGGAGGATGAAAATGCGGCTGTGTATCACGGCTGAGTACTCTTTGTGCCTTCGTTGCTCAGCGCAGTTCGTCCACCCGCGGAGTGAAGTCCAGGGTGAAAATTTCATCGTTGAATTCCCGTTTCTGCATCCTGGCAAAGATCATCACCGAGCGATAGCCCTTGTGCAGAGGACTGTTGGTCATCAACTTTTCCGGGCGGACAATTCCTTCGCCAAAATCCTTGATATCACTGTAATGGAGTGTTTTGATCAGCATGCCGGAACTTGCGATGCATTCGATATCCAGGGGCTGCACTGTTTTTTTGTCCACAGTCATTTTCAGCCGGTCATAGGCAACGGATCTGGTTTTTGCCTTGAGCTCCAGGAGCCAGGTTTCCCCCTGGTCAGTGAGCCCCGTGACATCATATTCCACGTGATAATCGAGGCGGAGTATGTCTGAATTGTTGAACACACCACCAACCACGGACTGCAGGCTGGTTATACGGATGGGTTTGCCGACGTTGGGGATATAGAGCCACATGTTGTCACCGAGGCGGAGGGACACCCGCCCCTTTTCGCTGGCAGGAGAGAGAAACAGGGCCACCATCTTGTCCCTGCCTTTTTTGGCGGTATAGAGGACAAATTCCTTCTTGCTTCCGTCAGGCTCTATGTTGATAAGTTTCCGATACATTTCATAGGATCTGGGCTGCAGATTGGCGTCCACCTGTTGCAGCAGTTCGTTGCCGTCAACAGCCAGGGCCTGTGGCGGGAATACAGTGAGCAGGCAGAGGGTCGCAAGGGAGAAAAGAATGTTTTTCATGGGAGTCTCCAAGGGGTGGTGGGGCTTAGACATGGCGCAGCGCCTTTATCGGATCCATGCGTGCCGCTTTGACTGCGGGTTGCAGACTGCCGAGAACGGCAATGGCTATCACGATTCCGGCAACAATCACTATCTCGGCACCACCGATGGTGGGGGAGAGCAGCAGCCCCTTCTGGCGTCCGAAATCAAAACTGAGTCCTGAGCTGTTCATCCAGGCAATACCGCCGAGACTGAGGCCGATTCCGATGATGGTCCCAAGGATGCCAAGCAGCAATCCTTCGGTGACAAAGAGAGCAAGAATCTTTCCGGGACTGGTGCCGATCGCGGCAATGGTACCTATTTCATTGATCCGCTCATACACTGCCATGATCATCACGTTCATAATGGACACCAGGACTATGGCCACCAGCATGATCTTGATAAACAGGGTCAACAGGTCGATCATACGGGCAATGTTGAAA
>JAMOMO010000281.1 GCA_027067035.1 Desulfobulbaceae bacterium | reverse complement strand
ACAGGCCCTGTCATGGATCTTGAAAAAAAACACTCTCTGAGAGTTTGAATTTTTCACCTTTTCCTGTTACAAGCAGATGGTGTAAAAAACCGTGCCAAAAGGAGAAAACCACCATGTGGTATTCCCATATTGCAACAGAAGTGGATCAGAACAGTACCATGCAGGCCCGAGTGACTGCAGAGGCCGATTCCCCCTGGTTTTCCGGGCATTTCCCCGGTGACCCCATATTACCCGGGATTGCTCAGCTGAGTATGGTAACAGAAAGCCTGCGAACGGTTTTCGGGAAAAACGGCTCGCTTGAAAGCGTATCACGTATTAAATTTAAAAAGATTATCCGGCCCGGAGATATCATGGATATCAAAATCAGTGCCGGCAGGAAAAACAACCACTACTCTTTCACAATAAGCAGCGAACACCAGGAAGTCTGCTCCGGCAGGCTGGTGCTGGCCCCCAATAAAGGAGCAACGACTACACCATGACAACAGATGCAACCCAGACAATCACCCGTATTGCAGAAATAATAATCAACGAGCTGAAACTGGAAGATGTCACCCCTGAGACCTTTGAACCGGACCTTGATCTGGTGGATGAAGTGGGCATTGACTCCATGGATCTTGCCACCATTGCCCTGGTTCTTCGTGACGAGTACGGTATCCGGATAGATGAGGATGACTATCCGAAATTGACCACTGTTCGAATTATTGCTGAATATATCAACGCTAAACGTGAAGAAAAAGAGTAAGCGGCTGGGTGGACAATGACACACGGGAACGACAGAAAAGAGTATAAATTCTCTGACATTATTGCAGTACCGGAAGTTAAGGAACGTTTTGAAAAGGTACGTAAATACTTTTTCATGCGCGAGTCCACCTACGACATGAGTAACCGCTGCAATATCCGCTGTGAAGGCTGCTACTATTTCAACGGTGACAAACAGTTTGCCAAAGAAAACCGCAACAGCGCAGACTGGAAGCAGCTCATGGAAGCGGAAAAAGAACGCGGTATCACCTTTGTGGTTCTTGCCGGTGCCGAGCCATCCTACGTACCTGAACTCTGCAAGACCTGCTACGACACCATTCCACTGGGCTGCATTGCCAGTAACGGCCTCATGCCCCTCCCAAAAGAAATCGACTACCGCATCCACATCTCTGTCTGGGGAAACGATGCCACCAGCCTTGAGATCAGAAAGGCAAAAAACATGCTGGTCCGCCAGATGGAAAACTACCAGAACGATCCACGGGCCATCTGGGTCTACACCTTCACCCCGGTGAACATCGACCAGGCCCGGGAGGTGACGGAAACTCTGGCCGCCAACGGTCAGCAGATCACCTTCAATATGTTCTCGGCTCCCGTCGGCTACCAGGGACATCTGCGTCACACCCCTGAAACACTGGATCACACCAGAAACACCATGATGCAACTTTTGGGAGAATTTCCCGACACAGTGGTTTTTTCTCCCTATAATATAGTGGCACACACCCATGAAAAGGGACTGCACGATCTCTTCTCATGTTCCTATCCACGCATGAACCCCTCAACGGATATCGGGCTTGGCAGATCCTTTCGCCAGTATCGCACCGACCTTCAATGGGACCGAGCCGCCGCCTGCTGTGTTCCCGATACCGACTGTGACGACTGTCGTCACTATGCCGCAGGCAGTGCCGTGGTCACAGCCCGCATGTATCGTCATGCAGAAAACCCGCTCCACTTTTCCGCATGGCTCGACTATGTGGACACCTACCTCGCGGTATGGGTAAAAGGCTACGAAAAAGGACAGAATCTCTGTACTGAACTGATAGAGCCCCCGGAAACGGATAACTAATACACCAGTAATAGAACTATGAAAACAGTAAGTTCCCTGCTCGACGCTCACTGGTATGAGCGCTACAAAAAAATATCCAGACTCAATATCCGCAGCTCCATCTACGACGTAACGGACCGCTGTAATCTGCGCTGCAAGGGCTGTTTTTTCTTCTCATCCGGTGAACATGAGCGGGCGGCTGAAGAAAAGGATGTCAATAAATGGCACTCATTTGTGGAAAAAGAGATGGACCGCGGTGTAAACCTTGCCATCCTCATTGGCGGCGAGCCCACCCTCTGCATGGACAGAATTGAGGCCTTTTACAAACGCCTGCCCACATTCTGCGCCACCAACGGTCTGATCAAAGTGGACCGGGACCGCTTTCCCGATATGATGGTGGGCCTCTCTCTCTGGGGTGATGCCGAAGACGAGACCATCCTCCGCGGCCAGGACACCTTCAAAGTGACAAGCGCCAACTACGAGGGTGATCCCCACGCCTACTATCTCTACACCATCACTCCCAAACAGCTGGGAAAGACGGAAAAGATCATTCAGAAGATTGAAAACGTGGGCCTGAAAGTCCACATGCAGCTGCTCTCCAACGATGAGGATGTCAACGGTTTCTCCTGGCAGGAAGACGAACTGGTGGCCATCCGTGAAGAGATGGACGGCATGCTGGACGCCTATCCCGATACGGTTATCTCATCAAAATACTATCATCGGGTCATCACCACGGGCGAGATGCTGGGCCGCAAATTCGGCTGGTCGGAGTGTCCGTCCGTGACCATCTTGCGTGACAACCGCGACCCGCAGCCCAAACGACTCACCAACTTTATCCGCTGGGCCTCTGATCTGAAGACAGTACACCGCTGCTGCACCTCGGAAACCCGTGACTGTTCCACCTGCAAAGACGGTGCGGCCCACATGAGCTGGGTCATGGTGAATAAACGGGCCCATATCAAGACAACAGAGGATCTGCAAAACTGGATTGAGGTGTATGAGATGTTTGCCAAACTCTACCAGTTCATTCCCTGGTAGCAGCAACAGGCCATGGCAATGTCCAACCCGCTTATCATTGGCTACGATGCCATCTCAGCCCTTGGCACTGACCTTGAACAGCAGTGGCAGCGGGCGCTTGCCGGAGAAAGCGGGATCGGCCCCCTGTCACGATTCCCGTTAACAGATGATTTTCCGGTCCGCATTGCCGGACAGGTCGCAGACATTGATCAGGAAGAGTACCCCTTCCTCAGCGCCAGACACCAGGCGAGCTGGAGCTCTCCCATATTTAAATACGGCATGCTCTCCGTGGCCCGGGCACTGGAACGGTCCGGGGTTGAAATAACAGCAGAGCTTGCCCCCCGGGTGGCTGTCACCTACAGCTCTGCCATTGGCGGGCTGGATGCGGTTTTACATGCTGACAGGCGGCTGCAAAGCGAAAACAAACTCCCCCAGCCCTACGCCAACCCCAACTCCTGCATCAATATGGTGGGCGGCAAGATTGCCATCCTGACCGGAGCCCAGGGTCCCATTGTCACTCCGGTGACAGCCTGTGCAACCGGCCTCAGCTCCATCATCAGCGGGGCCATGTTTCTGGCCATGGGTCGTGCCGATGTGGCCATCTGCGGTGCCGTTGATTTCGCTCTGGTTGAACCCATCGTTGCCGGATTCTATACCATGAACGGTGTTTACATCCCCAAAGATGAGCAACATGACGAGGCACCCGAAACCGCCAGCCGTCCCTTTTCCATAAACAGACGCGGCTTTGTCATTTCAGAGGGAGCCGGTGCTGTGATTCTGGCAACACCCGACTTTGTAAAAAGCCACGGCCTCTCCTCCTCCATAGAACTTGCCGGGTGGGGAATGACCTCGGATGCCCACCATTTCGTGGCTCCCTACTTTGACACCATCAAGCGCTGTATGGAACAGGCCGTTGACGATGCGGGTATCACTGCTGCTGATATCGCCGCCATAAATGCCCATGCGGCTTCAACAAAGGTGGGTGACAAGGTGGAATTTGATGCCGTCACCGCCTTTTTTGGAACACAGACGCCACCGGTCACCGCCAACAAATCCCTCATCGGTCACCCCATGGGGGCATCAAGTGTCATTGAATCGATCTTTTCCTTCCAGGGAATGCGTGACGGAATGCTGCCACCAACCATCAACTATCAGGCCGATCCTGCAATTGATATCGACTGTGTTGCCAACGGGAAACGACAGCTTGACCAGGAATTTGTCCTGAAAAACTCTTTCGGCTTTGGAGGCTGTAACTCCTGTGCCGTCTTTAAACGAACAGGCTGAGACTCCTCCATGAAAGCGCCAATGAACAGACGGGTCTTTGTGACCGGATACGCCGCAGCCACCTCACTTGGCAATACCTTTGCCGGGACCTGGACTGCTGCAACAGAGGGAAAGGCGGGTTTTCGCACGGTGAGCCGCTGTGAGACCACAAGCCGCTCCAATGTTGTGGGCGAAATCCCGGACTGGGATCCTGCGGCCCTTCCCTACGTCACGGCAAAAGAAGCCAGCATCTGGAATGCCGACTACATCTTTCTCACCATGGAGATGTGCCGCCAGGCCCTGGAGCACGCAGGCCTTGAAATAACTGATGAAACAGGACCACGAACCGCCTGTCTCATCGGTTCCGCCTTGAACGGGACCGATGCCTACCGGGTGGCCATGGACAATTATGTCAACCGCGGCCCCTTCAAGGTGAGTCCCTACCTGCTGCCCAATGTATGTGCCAACCTTCCTGCGGGAAAAGCGGGAATGCTCCTTGGTTTCACCGGCCCCATCTTCTCACCGCAGGGAGCATGTGCCTCAGCCAACCACGCCATAGCAATCGGAGCCAGAATGATACGCGACGGTGACTGTGATTTTGTCCTGGCCGGTGGAGTTGAGACCTGCATTATCCCGGAGATCATCCAGGGATTCTCCAATATGCTGGCCACCATCAAAGTCGGTCCCAGGGACCGGGCCCATGAAGATCCACGCCTTGCGTCCCGTCCCTTCAGCCTTGACCGCAAAGGCTTTGTGCTCTCTGAGGGGGCCGGTGTTCTCCTTCTGGCTGCAGAAGATGCAATCGCATCACTGGGGCTTGAGAAGCGTGCTGAGGTGGCGGGAATCGGCATGACATCCGATGCCAAACATTTCACCAGACCCAACAGAGAGACCATCGTCCGCGCCATTCATGAAGCCATTGATGATGCAGAGATCAGGAGCAGCGATATCGGCTCCATAAATGCCCACGGCACATCCACTCCCACAGGAGATGCCACAGAGGTTGAATGTCTCCGGGCGGTGTTTGGAAAGAACATCAGCACCATTCCGGTCTCAGCCAATAAATCCCAGGTGGGCCACAGTCTCGGCGCCTCTGCTGCCATTGAGGCAGCACTTTCCATTGAGGCCATGTCACAGTCCATCCTGCTGCCCACGGTAAACCACATTCCTGATCCTGATTTTGCTGACATCGATGTGGTGCCAAATGAGATTCGCAAGCAGAGCTATGAGCATGTCCTGTCCAACTCCTTTGGATTTGGCGGAACAAACTGCTGCATAGTCTTTCGAGGAGTATAAGATCATGCGCCCAAAACCCTTTCTTTCCCGGGAGCTGCCTGAATTCCCCCACCATGTAAAAGACAGTAACAGCGGCCTCACCTGGCACCGCTGTGAGATGCGCACTCTCTATGTGGACACCGACCGCTCCCAGGTGGTCTATCACGCCAACTACCTGAGATACTTTGAATTCGGCAGAGCCGAGCTGATGCGGGGGGCCAGCTATCCCTACAAGGAAATTGAAGAGAGCGGCTATATCTATCCCATCATTAAAACAGAACTCAACTACTACACCCCGCTCTTCTATGATGACCTGATGTACATCCACACCCGGCCATCCAGTCTGGAACTGGTCAAGCTGCAGTTTGACTATGTTATCACCCGGGCAGAAGACGGTGAAATCATCTGCACCGGATTTACCAGACACTGCGCCGTGAACAGTGACGGTATTCCGGTACAGATAGATGCCAAGACCATCAAGCTCTGGGAAAGCTTTCCGGCCGCTTGACCATGACCATCCGACAGGCTGTAGAGATCCCGGTCCATCCCTGGTACCATGATCATTTCTTCAACAACGCAACCATCCTGCCAGCTGTTGAGGCCATGCTCTTCCTGGCCGGTATTGCCAGGGATATCAGGCCTGACATCCGCATAAACACCATAGTGAATGCGCGTTTCATGAAATTCCTGGCCATCCCGCCGGGGGCTGAAAAGCTCTCCGCTTTCGTGGAATATGAGGAGAAAGCCACTGATTCAACAGATGATTTTCAGATCAGGCTCCTCAGCAGAATACAGTTCAAAAAGATACGCAGAATCAAGGAACATGTGGAACTCACCTTTTGCATGGGCTCCACAGAAGCACCCGACCCGCCAGAACTTCCTGCAAAGGAGATCATTCCCATAGAGGCAGAGCGGATCTACCGGGAACTGGTTCCCTTTGGCCCCGCCTACCGCAGTCTGCAGGGTTTGCTCCAGCTCTCAGGTCCGATTGCCACGGGCCGTCTGAAGGCTCCATCTCCGGGTCTTTCACATCCCCTGGAAAAAGAGATGGGCTCACCTTTTCCTCTTGATGGTGCCATGCATGCCGCCTCCGTTCTCGGACAATGTATCACTGACTTCGTGCCATTCCCGGTGGGTTTTGAGAAACGACACATCCACAGGCCGACCCGACCGGGGAGCAAATACCGCGTAACCGTTCACAGCACGGCCCGGACAACGGATGAACTGCTCTTTGATCTGTGGATTTTTGATTGCGGGGGCAACTGCTGTGAAACAGTCACAGGGCTCAAGATGCGCGATGTGAGCCGGGGGGCTGTCAGGCCACCGGCTGACCTGCCCAGCGTAACATTTTCACCACAGTGACCCGGGTGAGCCAGCGAAAAAAGATGCGGGAATAGCGGGCACCGGAAAAGTACATGCCAAGCCAGAACACCAGATGGGAGAAGCCATAGACAAGGGGCCCGCCAAGCACCGCAATAAGCGGTTCATCCAGTTTCACGGCAAGGACCCCGGATACGGCAACAGCCGGCCAGCCGAGCAGGGAGCTGAGAAGAATCAGGAAGATCCCGGCAATAACCTCCAGAGAGGGCTTTTCCTGAAACGCAGAGAGATCCGCCTCATCCTCGATGGCTGTGCGGACAAAGTCAATGGAGGCTATTTTTATGATAATCTTTTTAAACTGTGACAGCACCCGCGAGTCTCCTGAAAAAACAACAGTATGCCCATGAAGCCCACTTCCGACCCATGGTCTTTTTTTGATAAAATCTACTGTATCTCCATTGATACTCGGATTGACCGCAGAACTGAAGCCAAAAAGCAGTTTTCCTCCTGCGGCCTGCAGGAGAGGGTGGAGTTTATCATTGTCGGCAAACATCCTCACAACCAGGAACAGGGGATTTTTGAGTCCCATATCCACTGTCTGCAAAAGGGTCTGGCTGCAGGCGCTGCCCGTATCCTCATCTTCGAGGATGATATACTCCTTAAAAATTATACTCCCTCCAGACTCTGTGAAGCCACGGATTTCCTGAGAAGCACTCCTCACTGGGATGCTTTTTTCCTGGGAGCCATCAGCAGCAGATCAGAAAAAACAGCCAACGAAAATGTGGTGGCAATCAAGTACCGCTGCCTGGCCCATGCCTATTGCCTGAGCCGGGATTTTGCACAACGCATGGTCAGACTGCAGTGGGACAAAATCCCCTATGACACCCTGCTGCAGCAGCAGTGTAGAAAGAGTTATGCCCTCTCAACCATGATCGCGTTCCAGTCCAGTTCCCCAACCGACAACCAGACAGTGATGCTTGACAGGATGCGAAGATTCTGCGGTGGCCTGCCCTTTATCCAGCGGGCCAATGAATTCTTCCAGCGCCACAGGGCTGCAATTCTCTGTGCCCACCTCGCGGCTATCCTCCTTGTTGTCCTCTTTGTCATGACGCAATAGGGAGAATTCAGCGCCTGGCCCTCTTTTCTTTTCTGCCCCGATCATGTTAGACTGCGGCGCCAGAACTGGGACAAAAAACCTTTTTTGACAAATCACAACCCTTCCCGGAGCCGACAGCCGACAGTGTTTAACAACCGCCTTCTCATTGCTGTTTTTATCTGTATCCTCTGTACCGCAGCAGCTGGTATCCTCCGTCTCTCCATTGACACGGATATCGTCCGTTCCCTCCCTGCCGACCACAAGATCATAAAAGACGCACTCGATATATTCCAGAACCATCCCATCCAGGACCAGATTGCAATCGATATTTCAGCCGACAGCAGCGACCCGGACCTGCTGGTGAGCTGTGCTAAGGACCTCGAGAAGGCGCTCCGGGACAGCCGCTTATTCACCGAGGTGGGAACAGGAAATATCTCCGCTCTCATCCCGGAACTGGCACTACAGGTCAGTACCCGGCTCCCCGTCCTCTTCTCCATGGATGAACTGGAAAAAAACATCGCCCCCCGCCTGGAGAAACAGTTCATCGACAAACGCTTTCAGTCCATCCGACAGAAATTAAGCAGCCTTGAAGGTATTGGTCAGAGCCGATTCATCACAAACGACCCCCTTGGCTTCATGGAACCGGTCATGGCCAGGATGGCCCTGCTGGCACCGGTGAGCGGCAGCAGCATCTATAAAGGTTTTGTGTTTTCAAAAGACAAACGTCACGTCCTTGTCACAGCACGCCCTGCCAGTACCGGTACCAACACGGCATCCGCCAGACAGATCTCCCAACTTCTGGACCGGGTGGCTGCAGAACTCGGGGCCAGATACAACAGCAGCAGCAGAAGTACAATCACCCTCACCCCGGTGGGTGCCTATCGGGCCGCACTGGACAACGAGGCCATAATCCGCCATGATGTCAACCTGGCACTCCTGCTTTCCACGGCAGGTATTGCTCTGCTGCTCTTTGTGGCCTTTCCCCGTCCCCTGCTGGGCCTGTTCTCACTGCTCCCGGCCCTTGCGGGCACTGCCGTTTCACTCTTCCTCTTTTCCCTCTTCCACCCTTCGATTTCCATCATGGTACTCGGTTTTGGCGGGGCCATCATCTCCATCACCGTGGACCATGGCATTGCCTACCTGCTCTTTCTCGATCGCAACGAGGCAAGCCGGGGAAAAGATGCCTCCCGGGAAATCCGGGCCATAGGGCTCCTTGCCGTGCTCACCACCTGCGGGGCCTTTCTCACCCTCTCTTTCAGCGGATTCCCCATATTCGTCCAGCTGGGACAGTTCACCGCCATGGGAGTGTTTTTCTCCTTTCTCTTTGTCCATTTTATCTTTCCCCGCCTTACCCCAGCCATGGCAGCCCCTGCCAGGACCCGGAAACTGCCCCTGCAGTGGCTGGTTGACACACTCTACCGATGTGGCTGGACAGGTGCTGTTGCCGCACTGCTCCTTGCCTGCATCCTGCTCTTCTTTTCACATCCCGAGATCAACGTCAGCCTTGAGAGCATGAACACGGTGAGTGAAGAGACCATGGCGGCAGACCAGCTCTTCACAGATGTCTGGGGGGACATGGGCAACAGGGTCATCCTGATGATTGAGGCAGACTCGGCCGTGGCCATTCAGCAGCAGAACGACCGGATTCTTGATACACTCGACGGGGATATGGCAGCAGGAAAAATCGATTCCACCTTT
>JAMOMO010000280.1 GCA_027067035.1 Desulfobulbaceae bacterium | reverse complement strand
TGCGTCTCTGGAATTAATAAAAATGAGTGGCGCAATAGGGTCACTGATAGCAAGCCCACGGAACTCATCAACAGATAAAGGACGGTGGGTATTGTTGCCAACTATGGAGTTACGAAAAACCAGGATTCCTGTTTTCTCAATTTGTTCAATGAGCCTGGCAATGAACTGCTCCCAATTACGAGAAGAAGCCCGCAACCGGTCATCTATGGTGAGCTTTTGTCGAATATCATTCGCAACTTCTTTAAAGTCACTGTCAACGGAGAATTTTCCGATAAAAGAAAGTGGACGGACGCCCTCCTGCAGACGGTATTCCCGAAACCATTCCTGTTTACGCAGGATATCATGATACAAATCAATAAATTCAAGACTGAAATCCGGCCCCATCCGGCTACCGACAGTTCGTAAATCAGGGATATCAATTTTTTCTTTCGGAGGAGAAGGCAGAAAAAAATAGCCAAATGGAATATGGAAGGCTTTTGCAAGTTTTTTTGCCTGCCGGAAAGTAGGATAAATATCTCCTTCTTCCCAGGCAATAAACCGCTCTGGACGTACCTGTACCTTTTGCGCAGCTCCATCAGGAGTAAATTGCGCACGTTTTCTTGCCCATCGCAAGACGTCTGGAGTAATCAAAGCTTCCGGCATAACATTTTTCCAATTATAAACAAACTATTGGGGACAAACAGCCTGTTTTTATAGAATAATACTCTATTTGGAAAAAGATGTGTATTTTTTTGGAAAACCAAGAAAATCGTCAGGTAGATCTGAATTGATCATATTGTATATTCCAACATTAATAGTCATTTCGCTGAATATCGGTCTGGCTCATCGAAAAATGTTATATCTGCATATCCAGCGAATATCTTACCAGAGTGTTTAACGCCCGCCGGTATGAAGTACCGGTCTCCCTTTGTAAAACATCGTTTTTCTCCGTCAATTACCAGCTCAATCTTTCCTTCAAGGACTACGCCCATTTGTGCCGCATGAGTATGTTCCGGTAACTCAACGTCTTCATCAAATTCCATGAATAGAACCTGGTGCGTAGCAGATTGCGACAGATATGCGGAGATACCGTCTAACGGAATATCGGCTTCTGGTAAGCCTGTAATCGGCGTCGGAAAAACTTTACTCAATTGCGATGTCCCCATACGGTTTTGCAACATGCTAAACAGAACTCATTTTCCGTGATAGATCGGTTTCTGTTTTTTCAGAAATGCTTCTGTACCATTTCTGAAATCTTCAGTGGTTGAGACAAGGCCGAAATAATCAGCTCCCAGTTTGGCTGACTCATCAATCGATAAATCAAGACCGCGATGAATTGCATCCCAGGTAAGATTTACAGCTATCGGCGCGTTTTCGAGGATTTCATGCAGCAGCTTTTCGCCTTCGGCCTGCAGATTCCCGGGCTCTGTTACACGGTTGACCAAACCGAGTCTTAGAGCTTCGTCGGCATCAATCATTTTTCCAGTGAGCAGTAATTCTGCAGCACGACTTTTACCAATGAGTCGAGGCAGACGTGTTGTTCCTCCCCAGCCGGCAACAGCACCGATACGAACCTCCGGGTGTCCGAGTCTGGCTGTTGAAACTGCGATTCGAAGCATACATGATTCTGCTATTTCAAGTCCGCCACCTAAAGCGTAGCCGTTGATTAGTGCAATCGTAACTTTATTTAAGTTTTCAATGAGATGTGTAACAGAGACAGCGAGCTGAGCCAGCTCTCGTACTTGAAGTGGCGTCGCTTTATTCAAATATTCAATATCCGCTCCGGCAGAAAATGCCTTATTACCCGATCCGGTAATGATAACGGCTTGTATTTCAGGAGTCTCCCTTATCTTTTCCAATTCCTGCTTCAACGCAATGAGCAATGACAGATTGAGAGCATTGAGGAGTGCCGGGCGATTTAAGGTAAGATAAACATAACTCCCCTTTCGCTCGGACTGGAGGATAAGGTCTGTTTGATTTGTCATTTTTCGAATTATCAAGAGTTAGAGGAGAGACATTGACGTTCATTGTACCGGTGCAAAGTATACGATAAAATTAACGTAGAGGTTAAAGGGCTTGCCAAAAGCCATTTGCCAGATTTACTGCCCTCGCCCACTTCTTTATCATTCAATCACGATTCCCTTGTTTCCGCCCAGCGTCCAATCTCTTTTACCAGCCTCTCAGGATCAGGAGCGTTACTCAGCATCATTTTTTTGAATAATTCGTAGTACCTGATTTGAATATAATCAAATTGGCAGCCAATCCCGTCAGCATTAGAATGAATGACCCGGCAGGTAAATTCAACCTGTCCCAGCAGGGTAAGGCTAATATATTCATTAGGCTGCACTGATGGAACAGGATCAAGTTGGATAAAAGCACCGGCAAAACTTAGATTCTGGGTATGGCCTTCCAGCACCAATTCAGGACGAGGTAGTTCTAATTTCACTTTAAAATTCAGGGAAAGTCGAAGATGTTTTCTACGTTCTTTTCTCATAAACAGGAGATATGTTTTCTTTGGAAGCCAGTGAGATGTGTCTTTTCAAGATATGCCCCCATAATAACGGTGAGTGCCTACTGCTGTCTCTTCTTCCTTCTGGATCTTGAACCCATGAGTCCGACAAGGCCTGTTCCAAAGAGAAGCATTGTTGCTGGTTCCGGGGTGGGGGTTGGAGGGGGTACATAAGTAAAGTCTTCCCGAAGATAAATACCAATATCCTGTACAGTATTTATCGGCGAAGTACTATCATCCATAGATAACGGTGACGCATGAAACCATTGAGTTGCAGCATAACTGGTATCACCTGCTTCCCAGTAAAGCAAACTGCGATGGTTTAGTGCGGTATCCAGGCTTCTCCCGCAATTGTCGCAGTTTTCATCCACCGGAGTGTTCCAGTTATACCCAGTCCAACCACTACCTGGCTGGTATACTGTAATGTTCTCCGTATGAGTCGTTCCGTTAAGGGTGAGATATGATATTTCAGGTAATGTATGTTCATTTACCCAACTGTCTGCATCTGTTACCTGCCAGGACATCTGATTCTGTGGCTGGCTTGTACGCATCGCGAGTAATTCACTCTCATCCTGAAAAATACTTGAAAACAAGTCAACTCGAGAAAATGCAGCTCCGTTGCTTAGAGCATTCGCATCATAATTCCCAAAATCATCAAATATGGGTTGGAAGTTTGCTCCCACTGTGTTTGTTTTTGATTCATTTATAGTTCCCAGATACGAAATAAGTGTCCAGCCACCACCATCGGTAGTCATATCAGCATACGCTTGAAACGCTGCATTTCCTCCCACCCCATCGGGGTCAATCCAATAAATACCATCACCGGTGGAATACCCATCTGTCAGAATTTGACGAGCAGAGAACCCAGCCGTAGCAGCACTTTTTCCATCCATTATGGCAGCCCCGGCACTACCAGCACAAACAAACATCAACGAAACAACGCCCATCCCTATTAACTGTTTCTTCACCTCTTTATCCTCTTTCTCTCACTTTCAATATTCAACGAGATACTACCGTATTATAATACAGGTAGCATTTAACTAACAGATTATACTTTATTTTAAAATAGGTAAATATACCCATTCTGGGTACTCTTTCAGAGACATGACCCAAAGAACTATGTTCCCTTTTTTACAACGTTATCCCCACTAATTCAGCAGCATTTTGCAAACGTGGAGGATGGAAATAGAAAAGGCAGAATCAACTTGATGCTGACTCTGCCTTTGCAGATGATACTTGTATATATGTGATATATGTTACTGCTGTTTTTTCTTGCTGATTCTGGAGCCTACGAGACCTGCGAGACCTGTTCCGAAAAGGAGCATTGTTGCGGGTTCTGGGGTGGGGGTTGCCGCATCTGCAACTACCCATGTACCTATGTGAGCCCAGCTATCTCCGTCAGATGATGAGGCAGTACTTAGCTCACCTTTATAATAACCAGAAGTGTTGGGGTAAATGTACGCATCGTAATGACTGTAGTTTATAAATTTAACTTCAGAATACCGGCCATTAAAGGCCAGGTCCCCACTAGAAAATATTATAGATGGATCAAAATTTTGTATGAGCTCCTCGGCCGTATAGTTCCATAAATTTGTCATCTCTGACAAATCAGCCATATGCCAGTTTTCCCAGGTGCCTGGACTGTCATATTTTCCAGCTTCAAAAGCAGAATCGTTCATCACTGAAATACCAGCTATCTGCTCATCGTATGTCATGTCAGTGAAATAGCTTAAATCCTGCATCCAGTAAAGGTCTGTAACATCGTCCCAAATGACCCCATCGCTGACAACCGCCAGTGTAGCACCAGCACCCCCGACCCCACCAAACATCAACGCAGCAACTCCTAATCCAATCAACTTTTTCTTCATATCTTTATCCTCTTTCTCCCATCTTCAACATTCAACGAAATACCATTGTTCATCAGAAAATACGCGTTATATAACAAACCATACCATCTTTTCAAATAGGTAAATATACCCATTTCACCTATAATTTCCATATGTTCCACAGAAAATAACCTTCAAAGCATCGTCATAACTGGAACCTTGCCCCTGAAGTCATCGCATCATCTTTTGGTGTATTCCACCAAAGCCCACGACAGGAGTGATGCAGGTTGAAAACAATAGACACCAAATCTCCTGTTGAATAAAAAGAGAGCGGAGGTGTTATCATGAAAAGAAAAGGATTACACAAGAAAGATATTCAAAAGAGTTTCGAGAAGAAGTTGTAAAACATGTGACAGAGCAAGGTTTGTCAGTTACAGAAACTGCCAGGGAACAGGATGTCCCTAAATCGACAGTGAGTCACGGGGAAAGATCCAGTAAAAATGGAAGCCTGCCGTCCGCAATGACTTCCTTATGAACATTTTAAAAATATTACTTAATACTCGGCAAAGCAAGGTAGAGCAACTCCACCTGCCAACCTTCCTTTTGCATTTGCCTTATCAAAGGCAAGATATCCGCGACCGGCAAGAGTAGTTTCAAAAGCGAAATCTTCCTGTGCCTGAATATGGGCGTTCAACTCTTTCAGCAATAACCGACTGGCTGTGATGAGTTCCCGCTCCGGAGCCAGAGGTGACAGTCCGGAGGCAATCAGATCGGCATTAACAAAGTTACGACACCCCGCAACCTGAGGCAAATATTCCAAAGCGAAAGTTGTTTTACCTGCTCCATCAGGGCCTGCTATGACCCGGCAAACCGGTATCCGGACAACCTCACTTTATCGTTCCAGTCATAGGCCTCTTATCTCATTTCGACAAAACAAATAACTTATTGTTCATTTTATCGAATCAAAACAAAAAAAGCCCGTTGAATATTTTTTATATTCAACGGGCTTTTGCAACTGGTGGCGATGCAGGGAATTGAACCCCGGACACTACGGATATGAGCCGTATGCTCTAACCATCTGAGCTACATCGCCAATATGTGAAGACGAAGATATTTACCTCATTCACCTTCTACTGTCAACTTTTTTCAACAGAAAAAAGAGGCCAGACATAAAAAAAGGACCTCACAAAGGAGGCCCTTTTTTTGTACTTCAGCTGTTCAGGGAACAGGGGGGAATTACATCATTCCACCCATGCCGCCCATTCCGCCCATACCGCCCATTCCTCCTGGAGGCATGCCCATTGCAGCACCGGCATCGCCATCGTCAGGAGAGTCAGCAATCATGCACTCGGTGGTGAGAAGCATACCGGATACAGAGGCTGCATTCTGCAGAGCTGTACGGGTAACTTTTGCAGGATCAATAACACCAGCTGCGATCAGGTCTTCGTACTCTTCGGTACCGGCGTTGAAGCCGTTGGCACCTTCAAGGCCTTTCACGTGCTCGACAATGACAGAACCTTCGCGACCGGCATTGGCTGCAATCTGACGAACAGGCTCTTCAAGGGCGCGAACAAGGATGTTCCTGCCGAGTTCCTGCTCACCTTCAAGCTCAAGGCTCTCAAGGGCTTTGAGGCAACGGATATAAGCCACACCACCACCGGGAACAACTCCTTCCTCAACGGCTGCGCGGGTTGCATTCAGTGCATCTTCAACACGGGCTTTCTTCTCTTTCATCTCAATCTCAGTGGCAGCACCAACATTGATCACGGCAACACCGCCGATCAGTTTGGCCAGACGCTCCTGGAGTTTCTCACGATCATAATCAGAAGAGCTGTCCTCGATCTGATTACGGATCTGTTTCACGCGGGCCTCAAGGGCATCCTTGTCGCCGGCACCATCAATAATGGTGGTGTTGTCTTTATCAACAACAACGCGTTTGGCTGTTCCGAGATCATTGATGGTTACGTTCTCAAGCTTGATTCCAAGATCTTCGGTGATAACCTGACCACCGGTGAGAATTGCGATATCCTCAAGCATTGCCTTTCTGCGATCACCAAAACCGGGAGCCTTAACAGCTGCAATGTTCAGGGTTCCACGCAGTTTGTTGACAACCAGTGTGGCCAGAGCCTCACCATCAACATCTTCAGCAATGATGAACAGTCCCTTACCCATCTTGGCAACTGCCTCAAGTACGGGGAGCAGGTCTTTCATGTTGGAAACTTTTTTCTCAACAAGGAGGAAGTAAGGATCTTCCATGTTGATCTCCATGCGGTCCGCATCGGTTACAAAGTAGGGAGAGAGGTAACCGCGATCAAACTGCATACCCTCAACAACGTCGAGTGTGGTATCCATGGATTTTGCTTCTTCAACGGTGATAACACCCTCTTTACCAACTTTGTCCATGGCCTCGGCAATGATCTTACCGATGGTCTCGTCACTGTTGGCTGAGATGGTACCGACCTGAGCAATTTCAGCCTGCTCTTTGGTGGGTTTGGCGATGGTTGCAAGCTCTGCTACGATGGCATCAACAGACTTGTCGATTCCGCGTTTGATCTCCATTGGATTTCCACCGGCGGCAACAAGTTTTGCACCTTCACGGTAGATTGCCTGGGCAAGTACAGTGGCTGTGGTGGTACCGTCACCGGCAACATCGGAGGTCTTTGAGGCAACTTCACGGACCATCTGTGCGCCCATGTTCTCAAACTTATCAGTAAGCTCAACTTCTTTGGCAACTGTCACACCGTCTTTGGTGATGGTGGGTGCGCCGAATGATTTCTCAATCAGGACATTACGACCCTTGGGACCAAGGGTTACTTTTACTGCATCAGCAAGAATGTTGACACCTGCGAGAATGGACTCGCGTGCCTTCACTCCATATTTAATATCTTTTCCAGCCATAATGTATTCTCCTCTATATGTATAAAACAGGTAATTCAGTAATTATTCTACAATTCCAAGAATGTCTTCCTCGCGCATGATGAGAAAATCCTCACCATCAAGCTTCACATCGGTTCCGCCGTATTTGGAAAAGAGAACCATATCACCCTCTTTTACCTGCAGGGCAACACGCTCACCATTGTCAGCAACTTTACCAGGACCAACTGCGATAACTTCACCTTCGGCCGGTTTCTCTTTTGCACTGTCGGGAATGATGATACCACCTGCTGTTTTTTCCTCTTCCTGAAGTCTTTTGACCAGAAGACGATCATTTAATGGACGGATTTTCATGTACTACCTCCTGTAAAACGTATGTTTGGTTACAAAGATCAGAGGATTCTTCACTGATCTTAGAACGATAAGTAATAATCCGGTAAAAATCCGGCTACTATTGAACTGCGCAAAACTATAGGTTTGCTTTTTCGAAAATCAAGGGGCGAATACTAAAAAAATAGCATTCGCCCCAAGTTTTTGAATTTATGTCTTTTATTTTATGCGATCTGCGCAGGAAAACGGGTGACTAACCGACACGCACTATCCACTTGAAAGGATCTTCCTGCTCGCCGTTCTGGATGGCCTGCAGTTCATCAAAGAGACGTTGTGACAGCTCACCGGTTTTACCGTCTGCCACAACATACTTCCTGTCCCGGTAACAGAGCTCGCCAATGGGTGCAATCACGGCAGCGGTTCCGGAACCAAAAGACTCCTGCAGACTTCCATCTTCAATGGCTGCAAGTACCTCATCGATGGTGATCTGTCTCTCAGTCACTGAAATGCCCCAGCTTCTGGCCAGCTGAATCACGGAATCACGGGTTATTCCGCCAAGAATGGAGCCCCCAAGGGGCGGGGTGATCAGCTCATCATTAATTCTGAAGAATATGTTGGATGTTCCAACCTCCTCAATATATTTTCGTTCACAGGCGTCAAGCCACAGCACCTGGGTATAACCTGCCCGATGCGCCTCTTCGGCGGCCATGATGGATGCCGCATAGTTTCCTGCTGTCTTCACATGGCCGACACCGCCTTTCACGGCACGCACATATTTGTCGGTGACCCATATTTTAGTGGGGTTGAACCCCTCGGCATAATAGGCACCCACCGGTGACATGATGACAAAGAAGTAGTAGTGTTCCGAAGGCCGCACTCCAAGGGCCGGTTCCACAGCAATCATGGTGGGCCGCAGATAGAGGGTTGCCCCGTCTCCCGTCGGAATCCAGTCCCGGTCGAGATAGACCAGGGCCTTGATGGCTTTCAAAACCGTCTCCACAGGAATCCGCGGCATACACATCCGAAGGGCCGAGCTGTTCATTCGCTCCAGGTTATCTTCGGGACGGAACATGAAGATCTGGCCGCCGTCACCCTTGTAGGCCTTCAAGCCCTCAAAGATCGCCTGACCATAGTGGTAGACCATGGCCGCAGGATCCATGCTGAAATCCTGATAGGGGCAGATCTCGGCATCATGCCAGCCATCTTCACGGGACCACTTCATAAGAAACATATGGTCAGTGAAATGATTGCCAAAGCCCAGATTGGCCTGATCAGGTTTTTCCTTACGCTGTTCGGAGTCGCATCGACATACCGAAATATCTAACTCTTTCCACATGATGTACCTCATTTACGCTAAGGGAAGCATTTCTCTTTGCTTCAACCGCAGTCCATTATATAGTAATAGGGAAATGTTGCTGTGCGTAATTTGAAATTACGACCGACAAGGGAGTAAAAGTACCCAAATTCATGAAAATTGCAACATTTTCCTATCATACGCAGCGCAGTGCCGGAGAGAAAGACCGTATATGAGTGATCAGACCACATTACCGACAGTTCCGCAAAAAGGACCAAACTCCATGAGGATCTGGTACTTTCTGCTGATATTCCTGATCTCCATCATCTTTCTGGGCTACATCCTCTGGCCCTTCTGGTCCATCCTGGTGCTCTCCTTTCTGCTCACCAATATTTTCCGGCCTGTCTATAAATTACTCGGGCGAAAGATGCCGGAAACCCTGGCGTCCATCTTCACCTGCCTCCTCATCATACTCATCGTCTTTATCCCGCTCCTCTTCTTTGTGGGGGCACTCTCCAGTGAAGCACTGGGCCTTTATCACTGGGGCCGCAGCACCCAGGTGGGAATGAAGCTGCAGATTTTCATGCAGGACAGCCCGCTCATTCTTCAGTTTCAGGACTACCTGAAAGGGTTCGGCTTCAGCTTTGAGCCTGCCCAGATCACCGC